>NZ_BAAAHE010000049.1:17487-134429 GCF_039525035.1 Sporichthya brevicatena | reverse complement strand
CGGCCGGGGGCTGCGCCGCCGGGGGCTGCGCCGCCGGGGGCTGTGCCGCCCGCCGCGGGACGGGGGCCGGGGCCGGCGGCGGGTTGACGGACTTCACACTCGCCACGACGGAGCTGCGGATCCGGTGGACCCCGATGTCGAGGTCCGGGTCCTCCTCGAAGATCACCTGGACGTCGCCGCGCAGCTGGTAGCGCTGCTCGGCCGAGTGGTCGCGGACGACCTCGGCGAGCTCCTCCGACAGCGTCTTGGCGTAGACGGACAGCCGGTCGTAGTCGTGGCGTGACAGCTCGACGACGAAGTGGTTGGGGACGATCGTGTTGCCCTTCCCGACGATCGCCGCGCGGTCGTCCAGCTCACGCTGCAGAGCGCTGGCGATCTCCACGGGCTGGACGTCGGCCTTGAACGCCTTCGCGAAGGCCCCGCTCACCAGTCCTTCGAGGCGTCGCTCGAAGCGCTGGAGAACTCCCACGTCCACCTCCTGGCGGAGACTCCCCCGGCCAGGTGGCGCGCGGCCGGGAGTGCGGTGTCCCGGCCACCCCGGTCCGGGAGGTCGGATCGGCGACTGTGCAGGACCCGATGCTATCCGTGCGGTGACCCCGGACTGCGACATCGCCTGCTCAGACAGTGTGTGGCAGGTGTTAGCCTGTGCACCGCTGCACGCGCGGGTGGCGGAATAGGCAGACGCGCTGGATTCAGGTTCCAGTGCCCGCAAGGGCGTGGGGGTTCAACTCCCCCCTCGCGCACCAGTAGGACAGCCCCTGATCTGGACTCCAGGTCGGGGGCTTCGTCTTTCCCTCGGCGGTCCTGCGGAGAAATGCGCTCAAGGATGTCGCGGTCGGGCCGATTTAATCCGACACTGGGTAGGTATTAGTCGGCGCGGCGCGAGGAGGCACCGATGGGGGAGCCGAGTCGGCGGGCGGTGCTGCTCGGGGCCGGGGCGCTCGGGGCGGCGGGGGCGCTGGGGCTCGTGTCGCCGGCGCACGCGTGGACCTGGCCGGCGCAGGCGTCGGTCGCCGGGACGGGGCGGGGGATCGACCCGCGGCGGGCGTGGGACCCGGAGGCGGACGCGATCGTCGCCGACCTGTTCGCCCGCGGGCAGGTCGAGCAGGTCAACGCGCTGCTCGCCGAC
This sequence comes from Sporichthya brevicatena, assembly GCF_039525035.1. Taxonomy (NCBI): domain Bacteria; kingdom Bacillati; phylum Actinomycetota; class Actinomycetes; order Sporichthyales; family Sporichthyaceae; genus Sporichthya; species Sporichthya brevicatena. The sequence goes on along the minus strand of NZ_BAAAHE010000049.1, from coordinate 133,300 downwards.
TGGACCACCAACGGGCAGGCGCTGCCGGCCGGACTGCCGGGGGACCTGCGCGCGTTCCTCGAGCGCGCCCGGGTGCTGCCGGCCTGGACCGACGCGGCGGCGCTCGCGCAGGCCTTCTCCTTCTACGAACGGCGCGGCCTCTATCTCGGCCTGCTCTACGGCCTCGGCAGCGGGATGATGAGCTGCGCGATCCCGCGCGAGGCGCGCGCGGTCTACTACTCGGCCGGCGGGGCGGACCTGAAGGACCGGATCGCCAAGACCGCCAAGCTCGGCTACGACCTCGGTGCGCCCGACGCGTTCGGCCCGACGGGGCAGATGGTCGTCACGGCCCTCAAGACCCGGCTGACGCACTCGGCGGTGCGCCACCTGCTCCCGCGCTCACGGCACTGGAGGTCCGGCGCCACGGAGAATCTGCCGATCAGTCAGGCAGACATCCTCGTCACCTGGCACAGCCTCGCGACTTTCAGCCGCAACAAACTGACGGCGTGGCAGGTCCCGGTCACGAGGGCAGACGAGGACGCGTTCCTGCACCTCTGGCAGGTCACCGCGCACCTGCTCGGGGTCGACGACGAGTACATCCCCGGCACGTGGGACTCCGCGAGCCGCCAGTCGCGGCAGATCCTCGACCCCGTCCTCGCCCCCACGCCCGAGGGAGTCAAGCTCGCCCACCGGCTGCTCGACCTCGCGGGTGCCGAGGGCGGGCTGAGCCGGCCGATGCTGCACTCCTTCATCCGCTACTGCCTCGGCGACCGGATCACCGACTGGCTCCAGGTCCCCCGGGAGCCGGCGTCGGACCGGGCGGTCGCCGAGGGATGGCCACACTTCCTCACGTTCCGGGAGACGTTGGTCGGGACGCCGATGCCCGGATCGGTGTTCTGGGCCCAGGACGAGTTCCTGCGGCTGGGGGTGCTGTTCTTCCTCGGCGAGGGCCGGCCGATCTCCATCACGATGCCGACGGGCAACAACCCGAACTACCGCTGACGGCACGCTCGTCGACCAAATGTGACCAGCCGTCTCACAGTTCGCCCGGACGGGTGGTTATCGGGCGATCTTCGGGCTTAAGGTGCGCCCAACAGGGCTCGTCCCGCCCGCGTCGGAGGATTCATGCGTAAGCGACTGGCAGTCCCGGCTTTGGTCGCGACGCTGATGGTGCCCCTGGCTCCCACTCCGGCGGCGTCCGCGCCGACCGCGCCCGCGACGCCCGCGGGCGCCGAGCGCATCACCGCCGACGTCGTCGGCTACATCGCCTTCTCCGAGAGCCGCTACGCCACGGGCGCGCGGGCCGGCAAGAACTCCCAGGGCCCCGGCGACCTGCGGGTCATCGCCGGCGACGGCAGCCTGGGCATCAACCTCACCGAGGGCCCGGCGAACGACATCGAGCCGGCCTTCTCGCCCGACTCCACCGAGGTCGCCTTCTCCAGCGACCGGGCGAACCGCCGCGCCGGCGTCACCGACCTGTACGTCATCAACGTCTACACCGCCGAGGTCCGCCGGCTCACCTACGGCGCCGGCACCGGCGCCGTCTCCTGGTCGCGTGACGGCAAGAACCTCGTCGTAGACGACCGCAAGGGTCTGCTCGTGGTCCCGGCCGCGGGCGGTTCGGCGAAGCGCCTGGTGCGCACCCCCAAGGGCTTCGAGGACAGCTCCCCGTCGTGGGCGGCGGACGGCACAGAGGTCGTCTTCACCCGCGCGAAGGTCAAGAACGACCGCACGGTGTCGTCGGCGATCTGGAGCATCGGGGTGGACGGCTCGGAGGAGCGTCGCCTGGTCGGGGGCTCGGGAGCGCAGAAGTTCGCCACCCAGCCGACCGTGGCCCCCGACGGCTTCACGATGGCCTGGGTGACCCGCGAGGCCACGGGCACGACGATCTGGCTCGGCGAGCTCTACTACGGGTTGCTCGACAACGTCCGGAAGTTCGTCTCCGACCGCACCCACCAGTTCGACGCACCCGCGTTCGCCCCGGACACCAGCGCCCTCGTGGTCACCCGCCTGCGGGGCAACGCCAAGCACGGTGCCGAGCTCGTCACCTTCGACCTCAAGGACGCGAAGCAGCGCCTCCTGGTCAGCGTCCGGCGTGGCACCCTCACCGCTCCGACCTGGGCCGACTGACCCGCTCGGCTCGGTCTCCGGCCGAGCCGGCCCGGGTTGGTCCGGGCCCTCAGGGAGCTCTCAAGGACACAACCCGGCCACAACCGGCGCGCCAGCGTTGAAATCGGGCGGTGCGGGGCAAAACCTGGGCTCGGCAGGACGCGCGCCCTGACCAACCCGCCGAGAGGAACACCCCCACATGAAGATCCACCTCGCAGCGCTTCCCATCGCCGTGGCCCTGGTGCTGGCCGGCTGTGGAGGCGATGACGACGACGACGCGACCGCCGAGAGCCCCGAGATCTCGGACGGCACCTTCTCCGGCACCTTCGCCAAGCTCGACGGCGCCCCGAAGGGCACGAAGAAGATCGGCGGCACCGCCGAGATGGTGCTCTCCGCCTCGGGCACCGAGGTCTCGCTCTCCGCGACCAACCTCGACCCGAAGGCGAAGTACGTCGCCCACGTCCACGCCGACTCGTGCGACGCGGCGGACCCGGGTGGCGCCCACTACCAGTACACGCCGGGCGGTGGCGACATGCCGCCGAACGAGCTGCACCTGCCCGTGACCGTCAACAAGAACGGCAAGGGCAAGGGCGAGACGACCAACCCGGTCAAGGCCGGGCCAGAGGCCAAGTCGGTCGTCATCCACCTCAAGCGCGCCGCCGGCGCCAAGAAGGACGAGGCGAAGCCGCCGAAGCTCGCCTGCGCCGACCTGGCCGCTTCCTGACCGACCCCGCAAGGTCGACCCCGCAAGGTCGACCGGGGGTGTCCCCCGGGTCGACCTGCCGTGCGATGTCAACAAAGGGTGACACCCCTTACTGCGCAGTAAGGGGTGTCACCCTTTTTTCACGCGGTGCTGGGTCGGGGGTGCTGGGTCGGGGGTGCTGGGTCGGCGGTTGGTCAGGTGCGCGGGGCGGCGGATCCGGCCGAGTTCTTGCAGACTGGGCGCGTGCCCGAGCTGCCTGAGGTCGAGTCCCTCCGTCGGCTGCTGACCGAGGAGGCCGTCGGCCGCGCCGTGGTGCGGGTCGACGTGGCCGCGATCAGCGTCCTGAAGACCTACGACCCGCCGTTCACCGCTCTCGCCGGCATGTTCGTCACCTCGGTGGCGCGGCACGGCAAGTTCCTCGACGTCGAGGTCGGCGGTGAACTGCACCTGATCGTCCACCTGGCTCGCGCCGGCTGGCTGCAGTGGCGGGCCAACCTTCCGCCCGCGCCGCCCAAGCCCGGTAAGGGGCCGCTCGCGCTGCGGATCCACCTCGGGGAGCGCGACGGAGACCCGCCCGGCAGCGCGTACGGCTTCGACCTCACCGAGGCGGGGACGAAGAAGGGCCTGGCCGCCTACTGCGTCCGCGACCCCGCCGAGGTGCCGGGCGTCGCCCGGCTCGGTCCGGACCCGCTGGCGGAGGACTTCACGCCCGAGAAGCTCGGCGAGCTGCTCGCCGCCGCCGGGCGCTCCCAGATCAAGGGCGTCCTGCGCGACCAGTCCGTGATCGCGGGCATCGGCAACGCCTACTCCGACGAGGTGCTGCACGCCGCGCGGCTCTCCCCGTTCAAGCCCGCGAACTCCCTCGACCCGGAGGGCGTCGCGGCGCTGCACGCGGTGATCCGGGAGACGCTCGCCGACGCGATCGCCCGCTCCGACGGCCTGGAGACGAGTCAGCTCAAGCGGGAGAAGAAAGCCGGCCTGCGCGTGCACGCCCGGACCGGTCAGCCCTGTCCCGTGTGCGGGGACACCGTCCGCGAGGTGTCCTTCGCCGACTCCTCGCTCCAGTACTGCGCGACCTGTCAGACCGGCGGGAAGCCGCTGGCGGACCGGCGGCTCTCCCGACTGCTGAAGTGACGCTGCGTCACTCGAGTTGTCGCCCGGGTGGTCCCCCGAGCCCAGGTCAGCGCGTCCGGACCTTGAACGTCGGGGTCGAGCCCTGGACCAGCGCCCCGGCGCCCTTGGTGTAGATGCGCAGCGCGTAGGTCTGACGCTTCGTCAGCACGACCTTGAAGGTGGCCTTGCCCTTGGAGTTGGTACGGGCGGAGCTCACGGTCTTCCAGCCGGAGGTCCCGCGCAGCTGGAGCTGCAGCTTCAGGCCGGCGGTCTTCGGCTCGGCGATCCCGACGACCGTGAGCTTGCCGGGGCGGTTCGGCTTCTTCTTGATCTGGGCCCGCAGGGAGGTCGCGACCTTCACGGCCACTGGGGCGCTCGCGCTCGCCGCGTACGTGGCGTTGCCGTCGAAGCCGGCGGTGTAGGCCATCGTGCGGCTCGGGCGGACCCGGCCGGCGAAGCTGCCGTCCGACTTGGAGGTGACCGTGCCGATCGCGCGACCGTCGGCGCGGATCACGACCGGGAGTCCGCCGAGGCGGCGGCCCGCGCCGTCGGTCAGCGTCCCGCGCAGCGTGACCTGGCTGCCGTAGCGGATCTTCGCGCTGTCGGCCTTGAGCGTGATCTTGGTGGCGGTCTTGCTGTCGACGGGCGCGGGCGTGGGCGTCGGCTCACCCGGCGTCGTGCCCGGCGTCGTCGTGACCGGCGCGGTCGGCGGGGCATCCGCGGCGAGCACGGTGCGGAGCAGGCGGTTCGTCGAGCCGAGCAGGCCGCTCAGCACGTTCAGGATCGAGTTGCCGACAAGCGCGTTGGTGACCTGCGCCGGGGTGGCGGTCGGCGCACCCTGCAGGTACAGCGCCACCGCGCCGGCGACGTGGGGTGCCGCCATCGACGTGCCGGAGTAGGTCGCGGAGGCGCTGTCGCCGGAGTTGATCGCGGAGACGATCCGGTCGCCCGGCGCCCACAGGTCGACGCACGAGCCGTAGTTGGAGAAGCTCGCCCGGGCGTCGGTCTTGGTGGTCGCGCCGATCGTCAGCGCGTTCGGGACGCGGGCGGGCGACTCGCCGCAGGCGTCGCGGCTGTCGTTGCCCGCGGCGACCACGACGTTCACGCCGGCCTTGATGGCGCGGTTGACCGCGGAGTCCAGCGACGTGGACGGTGAGCCACCGAGGCTGAGGTTGGCGACGGCGGGACGGCCGCGGGACTGCATCTGCGCGACGACCCAGTCGAGGCCGGCGATGATCCCCGAGGTGCTGCCGACGCCGTCGCAGTTCATGACGCGCACCGGGACGATCGTGACCTGCTTGGCCACGCCGTACTTGGTGCCGCCGATGGTGCCGGCGACGTGGGTGCCGTGGCCGTCGCAGTCGTTGGTGCCGCGGCCGTCGTTGATCGAGGTCCAGCCGGGCGCGACGCGGCCGGCGAAGTCGGTGTGGCTGGCGCGCAGGCCGGTGTCGAGGACGTAGGCGTCGACGCCCTGACCCGTGGCGCCATAGGTGTAGCTGCTGTTGAGGGGGAGCGACTTCTGGTCGATGCGGTCCAGGCCCCAGCTCGGGGTCGGCGACTGCGTACCGGCCACGCGCACCAGGTAGTCGGGCTCGACGGCCACGACGCTCGGTTCCTCCGCGAGTTCGGCGGCGGCCTCGGCCGACATCTCGGCGACGAAGCCCCGCGCGGCCTTGGAGAACGTCTTGCCGACGTCTGCGCCGAGCTCGTCGGCTGCGGCCTTGGCGGCCTTGGTCCCGGAGGCGTTCTCGGTCGTCACGATCCACTGCCCCGGGATGGGCGTCGCCTCGACGTCGGTCGGCGCGTCGACCACCGGTCCCGGCGGGGCGGGCTCGCCCGCGCCGACGGCGGACGCCGGCGTCAGGCCGCTCAGGCCGAAGGCGCTGACACCCAGCGCGACCGCGAGGGCGACCCGCGGCGCGCGCCGCGAGGTGGGGGTCGGAACGAACTGCACGGGATCACCGCCGGGGGGTGGGGGGACTAACGACCCCATCGGCGGGACCAACGTCAGACGTGAGACCTCGGCGCGGATTCGGCCCTCGAGACCGGTGCGCAGAGCCACGCGGACCGGGCCCAACCACCGCGAAACGTCCGCACAGCGCGGCCCTCCGCGGCGACCGGAGCAGGGTCGGCACCGTCGGGACCGGTCGGGACCAACGTCCCGTCGGCGAACAAACGGGAAGGCGGCGCAGGTCCGTGGACCTACGCCGCCGTCGTTCCCCCGAGTTGCGTCTTACCCATCCCCCGTGCACGGGACTGCCCGGTCCCGTTCCTCGGCGCGCGCCCCGGTCCAGCCCCCCACGAACCGGGTCCGAGACGCGTGCCGAAGTCTTGTGTTGTGCGGTGCTACTTCTTCTTCGCCGCTGCCGCTGCCGCAGCGGCCGCCGGAGCGGTCGGAGACAGGACCGGCTCGATCGCGTCCCAGCGGGAGATCTCGCACCCGTTGGCCCGCGAGAACGACGCGTCCACGCCCGTGCCGTTCCAGCTCCCGACGACGCGGGCCGTCTGCGGGCCCCCGTAGATGTAGGTGCAGATCTGGTCGGGCTCGGGCTTCGCGAACGGGTTGGTGGCGTTCTGCTCGGCCTTCGCCAGCGCCGCGCACGCCTCGGCCGCGCGGGGGTGGTCCCCGCCGGTCGGGTCGCACGTCAGCTGCATGACGACCGGAGCGGCCTTCTCGTCGGCCTGGTACGTCACCGTCAGCACGGTCTCGGCGGCCGGCTCGGCGGCCGGAATGATCTCGAGCAGGCCCGGGATCGGCGCGGGCTCCGGGAGCGACAGCGCGTGCGCTGCCGTGAGGGAGCCGGTGAATCCGACCACGACAGCTGCCGCGGCGGCGAGCACGTTGACGTACCGCATGGGACCTGAGACGCGGAGTGACGGTGTCCGGTTCCGCCGGTTCCGGGCGGAAAGTTCCAAGAACAGGCAAAGCCGGGGCGGCCCGGCCGCGGGCGCCCTCGACGGGCGGCGGAAGAATGCCGACATGCCCTCACAAGTACCCGAGATCGAGATCTCCGGCATCCCGGCCGACGCCTATCTGCTCGACGTGCGCGAGCCCGTCGAATGGGCCGCCGGCCACGCCGAGAGCGCCGTCCACATCCCCATGAACAGCGTTCCGGAGCGCCTCGGCGAGATCCCGGCCGACGGCGAGATCTACGTGATCTGCAAGAGCGGCGGCCGATCTGCGCAGGTCACGGCCTATCTGCAGCAGAACGGCCGGTCGGCGACCAACGTCGCCGGCGGCATGCTCGCCTGGGCGACGGCGGGCCGGCCGATGGTGAGCGACTCGGGCGAGACCCCGCACGTCTACTGACCGCGAGGTGAGCCGGACTCTCTCGGCAGAGATGACCCGTCTAGCGGAATTCGAAGACTCCCGTAGATAAAGGTGTGCTCGTCTCGAGCCGAGGGGCGACACGCTCGAGCCTTCGATACGGCGATCTACGGATTTCGCTAGAGAGCGCCATACCGTCGTAGGCATGGATCCCGTCCGGAACCCGTACGCCCCGGGGGCGGGTCAGCGGCCGCCCGAGCTCGCCGGCCGCGACCGGGAGCTCGCCGACTTCGACGTGGTGCTCGAGCGGGTCGCCCGCGGGCGGCCCGAACGGAGCATGGTGCTCACCGGGCTGCGCGGGGTCGGCAAGACCGTGCTGCTCAACGCCCTGCGGTCGGCCGCGATCGGCCGGCTGTGGGGGACGGGCAAGATCGAGGCCCGCCCGGACCAGTCGCTGCGCCGCCCCATCGCCGGGGCGCTCCACATGGCCGTGCGCGAGCTCGCGCCCCGCCACCGGGATCCCGAGCGGGTCGAGGCGTTCCTCGGCGTGCTGAAGGCGTTCGCGCTCCGCGACGCGGAGGTCAGCCCGGCCAAGCGGGGCCGGGCCAGCGCCCGGGCCTGGGACCCGGGCATCGACGTCCCCGCCGCCCGCGGCCGCGCCGACTCCGGCGACATCGAGATCGACCTGACGGAGCTGCTCACCGACGCGGCCTCGGTCGCGACCGACGTCGGCTCCGGGATCGCGCTGTTCCTCGACGAGATGCAGGACCTCGGCCCGGCCGACGTCTCGGCGTTGTGCGGGGCGTGCCACGAGCTGTCCCAGTCGGGGGCGCCCCTCATCGTGGTCGGGGCGGGCCTGCCGCACCTGCCCGCGGTGCTCTCGGCCTCGAAGTCCTACTCGGAGCGACTGTTCCGGTACGTCCGCATCGACCGGCTGGACCGCGCCGCGGCCGACCGCGCGCTCCGGGCGCCCGCCGCCGCGGAGGACGTCGAGTTCGACGAGGACGCCCTCAAGGTCCTCTACGAGCTCTCGGACGGCTACCCGTACTTCGTCCAGGCGTACGGCAAGGTCGCCTGGGACGCCGCGCCGGCCTCGCCGATCACCGCCGACGACGTCCGGGTCGCGGCGCCCGAGGCCGAGGCCGAGCTCGCGGTCGGCTTCTTCGGCAGCCGCTACGAGCGGGCCACCCCCGCCGAGCGGGACTACATGCGGGCGATGGCGGCGCTGGGCCAGGCGAGCGACGACGGGCCGGTCCCGACGGCGGAGGTCGCCGAACACCTCGGCCGGAAGCCGTCGAGCCTGTCCCCGGCGCGGGACGGCCTGATCAAGAAGGGCCTGATCTTCGCCGGCGAGCGGGGTTCGGTCGCCTTCACCGTGCCCCACTTCGGGCGGTTTCTCCGGTCCCAGCCGAGCTGACGTCCCCTCAGGTCGGACCGAGCGTGATCTTTGGTCCGCACGCGGGCGGCGCGCGGTGCACCATGAGGGCATGGCGCTGCCGGAGATCGTCGGCCACCGCGGGTCCCGCGAGGGCGTGTACGAGCACACCTTCGGCGCGTTCCGGCAGGCGATCGCGGACGGGGCCGACGCCCTCGAGTGCGACATCCGCCTGACCGCCGACGGCCACCTGGTCTGCCTGCACGACCGTCGGCTGGAGTTCGTCTCCGGGCAGCGGGGGATCGTGTCCACGATGACGCTCGAGGAGCTGCGCGCCGTGCGCTTCGGCGCCCGGCGGCCGTGGCGTCCCGTCGACCGGTACCGCGGCGGCCGCCCCGTCGCGCCGCCGGTGGACGCCGATCCCGAGGCCACGCGCCTGACGACCTTGCGCGAGCTGCTCGAGCTCGTCGCCGACGCCGGGCGCCCGGTCGGCCTGCTGATCGAGATCAAGCACCCGACCCGCTACGGCGGCCGGGTCGAGGCCCGGCTGGCCGAGTTGCTCACCGAGTTCGGGCTGGACCGGCGCATCGTGCACCCCGACGGCCGGCCCGCCGTGCGCGTCATGAGCTTCGCCGAGGTGGCGAGCCGCCGGATGCGCCGGCTGACTCCGGAACTCGACCTCGTCCACCTGATGGCCCGGCTGCCCCGCCGCTACCGCGACGGCTCGCTGCCGGACGGCGTCGGCTGGGCGGGCATCAGCAAGGACATCGTGCGCACCGACCCGGGCTACGTCGCCCGCGCGCACGCCCGCGGGCACCGGGTCAACGTGTGGACGGTGAACGAGCCCGAGGACGTTGCGCGCTGCCTCGCGGCGGGCGTGGACACGATCACGACCGACCGGCCGCGGGCCGTACGCGAGCAGGTCTTCGCCGCGCGGTGATCAACACCCCGGGCGACCGTTAGGGTCTTGCCCCATGAGTAAGGCCTCCCGCGCGCGCCGCGCCGCCGAACGCGAATCCTTCGTCCTGCGCCCCTTCGAGGGCCTGGCCTCCGAGTGCGACCTGGTTGCGATGCGGGAGATCGTCCCGGCCGCGACCGCGCAGCTGAAGCTGACCGGCGAGTACGCCGACCGCACCGTCACCGCGTGCACCGTGCTGCCGCTGGCGCTGCCGTGCCTGACGCGCTCGGACGGCAGCGTCCTCGTCGCGCTGCAGACGCAGGTCTCGGCCGGCGACGCGAGCCGCCAGGTGGCCGCCGCGCTGCTCGCCGCGCTCAACATCGAGCCGGGCGCGACGCCGACCGACGTCGGCATCACCCCGGACACCCCGCCGCTGCAGAAGCTCGTCGACCCGGCGGTGCCGCTGGAGATCACCGTTCACGACGGCTTCGAGTTCTGGGTCGAGAACCCGGACGAGATGACCGAGGAGGTCAAGCAGTCGCTGGAGCAGGCGAACAGCGCCGCCCCGCCGACCGCGCGCCTGACCTCGGTCCCGGCCGCGTACTGGAGCGACGAGGGTGAGCGGGCGTGGGTCCGCTGGGTCATGCCCCACGACGAGTACCCGCTGCTCAACGCGCTCGCCCGGCTCCACGCGGCCCGCGTGGACGCGATCGGTGACGGCACGAGGTACGTCGGCGCCTTCCGCTGCCACGGCCTGCTCGCCCCGGTCTGGGAGGTGCCGAAGGGCGCTCCGGCCGAGGAGTTCGAGGCCGGCGTCACTGCGTTCCAGGCCCGCCTCGACGAAGCGCTCGCCAACACGGAGCCGCTGACGGCGGTCGAGCGCCGCGCCCGCGACGGGCTCGCCAGCCGGCAGCTCACGATCCGCTAGCCGCCGTGCCGGCGGTCGCGGTCGTCATCCCCGCCAAGGACGAGTCCGCGCGGGTCGCGACCACGGTGCGGGCCGCCGCGCAGATCCCCGGCGTCGACCTGGTGCTCGTGGTCGACGACGGGTCGAGCGACGACACCGCCGCCGTGGCCGCCGCCGCGGGGGCGCGGGTGATCTCGCACTCCCGCAACCGGGGCAAGGCCGCGGCGATGGAGACCGGCGCGGCCGCCGTCGGCGGGCTGGACGACCCGCACGACCCCCGGCTGCTGCTCTTCCTCGACGCCGATCTCGAGGGCACCGCGGCCGCGGCCACCGTGCTCGTCCCGCCGGTGGCCGACGGCGTCGCCGACATGACGATCGCGACCCTCCCGCCGCAGCGCACGGCCGGCGGCGGGCACGGGTTCGTCGTCCGCGCCGCGCGGGCGGGGATCGAGCGCGCCACCGGTTTCCGTCCGGTCCAGCCGCTGTCCGGCCAGCGGTGCCTGACGCGGCCCGCCTTCGAGGCGGCCCGCCCGCTCGCGCGGGGGTTCGGCGTCGAGACGGCGCTGACGATCGATCTGCTGCGCGCGGGGTTCCGCGTCCACGAGGTCGAGTGCGACCTCCACCACCGCGTCACCGGCAAGGACTGGCGCGGCCGGCTGCACCGGTTCCGCCAGTACCTCCACGTCCAACGGGCACTGGTGCGCTACCGGGGGCGCAACCAGGGGCACTGACCGGACTCAGGTCCGTTCGCGGACCCACAGGTTCGCCCAGATGGTGACCAGCAGCGGGCCGGCTGCAATCAGGGCCACCGCCGGGACGATCACCCCCGAGTCGTTGACGGCGAAGCCGATCAGCGCGGTGGTCAGGCAGGCGAGCAGCAGCGGGCGCAGGACCGGGTCGGCCGCCTGGGCGCGGGCAAGACCGCCGAGGCCCAGCGCCGTCGGCCGCACCAGGGTCAGCACCGCGAGCACGGTGAGGGGAACTGCGGCGACGACGATGATCGGGGCGTCGACGAGCAGCCCGAGGTTGGCGTCGAGCTTGCGGCCGATGACGTCCAGGCCGTTGCCGTCGAGGACGTCCTGGACGAACGAGCCCAGGTGCGAGCGGGAGCCGGCACCGCGCCGCCAGTCCAGGACGGCGATCCCGACGGCGAGCGCGACCGCCAGCGCGCCGACGGCGAACGCCCGCGCGACGGTCACGCGGATCCCGGCCACCCCGGCGGCGAGCAGCGCCACCCCGGGGACGAGGGAGATCACGCCGCCGAAGTCGGCGCCGAAGCGCGGCCAGCCGTCGACCAGCGCCGCCACGGCACCGACGGCGAGGACGAGGACCCCGGCGGTCTCGGGGCGGCCGCGCCGGACCAGGGCCGCCGCGCCGCCCGCGGCCGTCACGAGCGCGCACACGGCGAACACCGCGAAGGCGATGTTCCCGAAGCCGTAGAACCGGCCGGCGATCAGGGCCGACAGACCGAAGGGGTTGTTCATCTGCAGTCGCGAACCGAACATCACGTCGAGACCGAAGGCGGCCGTCGTGATGACCGCGACCGCCGTCGCCGCGCCGTAGGGGGCCCGGCGCCACGGCCCGCCGGCGGCCGTCGCGGCGATCGCCGCGGCACCTCCGGCGATCAGCGCCCACAGCGTGGCGGCGGGGTGCTCCGCGGCCCGCCACGGCAACAGGTTCGCCAGGACGGCGGCCGCCGGCACCGCACCGAACGTCAGGCCGACGCCGCGCAGCACGCGCGCGCAGGAGCCGCGGGACGCCCCGGACCGGCGCGCGAGGCCGACCGCCAGGTACAGCAGCACCTGACCAGCGATCAGCACCGCGAAGAACCACACGAACATGTCGCTCACCACGCGCGCGGCGATGTCGCGTTCCTCGAGCTCGCGCACGGCGGCCGGGGTGCTCTCGATCCGCGGCCGGTACTGCAGTCGGTGCCCGTCGAGGTCGGCCGGGATCGCGTCGCCGATCAGGGTCGGCGTCAGGTCGGTGATCGTGACCGTGCCGGTCCGGCGCGTGCTGTCGCTGCGCAACCATCCGCGCCGCAGTCCACGGAGGCTGTCCGCGCCCGCCTCGACCATGATCGCCGTCAGGTGGGGCTCGTCCTGGTCGCTGTCGCCGATGCCCGCCACGATCAGCGCACTGTCGGGGACCTCGGCGCGGATCTGTGCGATCAGCTCGTCCACCCGTTGCAGCGCGGACAGGCGCGGCGGGCCGAGGGGCAGGGGACCGGCGTCGACGAGGAGGAGTTCACCGCAGGCCTTGCGGGGCAGGTCGGCGAAGTCGGCGGCGTAGGTGCCGCGCACCGCGCCGGCGGCGTCGGTCAGGGCGATCGCGGCGCCGGGCCCGACGGCGCAGCGCTCCGCCGGCGGCGGGGGGACCGCACCCGGGCGGGCCCGGGCGAGCGTCCCCCAGACCGGGTCGTAGGAGTGGTCGGCGTTGGGGGCCACCAGCTCGGCCCAGCCGGGGACGGCAGCGCGCGTGCCGGCCCCCCGTGGGGCCGGCACCGGTGCGCACGCCCCGTCCGGGCGGGGGCCGACGGCGCGGGCGCCCGAGTTGAGCGTCAGCCAGCCGTCGAGGGCGCACGCGGTCGGCTCGACCGTCCGGATCGCGAGCGTGCCGAGCGAGGACTCGCGCGCGAGCAGCCACAGCGCCGGGGTCGGGACTTCTCCCTGGACGTCCGACCACCGCAGACCCGGGACGCCGACGAAGATCACGTCCGGCGCCGGAGCTCCCCGGGGGAACAGCGCCCGCTCGGGTGTGGTCGCCGCGTGCGCGACGGGTGCGGCGAGCGGGTCCCGGGCCAGGGCGTGGGTGAGACCGAGCGTCAGCCCGAGGAGCACGAGCACGGCGACGAGAAAGCCGCACGCGCGTCGGAGGCTGCGCACCCCGATCCCCCTCACATCGCTCGCGTGCCGATTCCGGATCACCCTAGGTGTGGGGCCTAGCCTGGAGAACGTGAGTGATCCCGTGAGCCTGGTCGCGGCGGGGACGTCCGGGCTCGCGGTACTGGTGGCGGTCTCGGCGCACGTCAGGTTCCGCCGCCTGCAGAAGACGTGTTCCGTGCTCCAGGGCGACGCCGAGCACAGCTCCTTCCTCGTCGCCGTCTCCCGCCAGACCGCCGAGATGGAGCGGCTCCGCACCGAGGTCGGCCGGCTGCACCGCGAGTTCGAGGCGTTCCGCACGGACGTCGACGAGTCGCTGCGTCGGGTCGCGGTGCTCCGCTACGACGCCTTCGGCGAGGTGGGCGGCCGACTGTCCTGGTCGGTCGCGCTGCTCGACGACCACGGCGACGGGGTGGTGCTCACCTCGCTGGTGAACCGCACCGACACCCGCTGCTACATCAAGACGCTCAAGCGCGGGGTCCCGGACCTGCGGCTCTCGCCGGAGGAGATCTCCGTCGTGGACGCCGCGCTGCGGCCCGCGACCCGCTCCGGCGCGGTGCGGATCCCGAACCCGGCGCGCGGGGCGGCGCAGCCCAGCCGCTGAGCAGGTGAACTGACGGCCCGTCAGGTCATCACGTCGGAACCCGGCGGGATCCGGACGATCAGCGCCTGGGGCTCGACCACGACCGTCATCTCCTTGCTGGGCTCGAGGAGGTCGCCGTCGATCTCGCGGGGCCACACGCGGTCGCACTCGATGTGGATCCGCCGGCCGCGGAAGTGCTCGATGCGGGCGCCGCGCGAACGGGGGCGCCGCCGGACCACGTGCAGCCCGAGCATCAGCCAGTGCCGCAGCGACTTCGGGACGAGCACGGCGACGTCGAGGATCCCGTCGTCCGGCCGTGCGTCGGGCATGAGGACCATCCCGGCCTGCAGCTTGCCGACATTGCCGATGACGATGCCGCGGGCGCGCAGCTCGACCGGCTCCGCGTCGTCGACCGTGATCGTCACGTGCGCCCGCCGGTCGAACAGGTGCTTGGCCCCGGAGACCGCGTAGGCCGGCCACCCGATGCGCTTCTTCAGCTTCTCGGGGGCGTCCATGATCATCGCGGCGTCGAGGCCCATGCCGGCCATGACCGCGAAGCGGTGGTTCTCGTCGACCCGGCCGACGTCGATCTTGCGGTCGACGCCGCCGAGCCCGATCCGCAGGCAGGCGTCCCGGTCGGGCGGGAGCTGGAGGTTGCGCGCCAGCAGGTTGCCGGTGCCGGCGGGCAGGATCGCGAGCGGGACGCCCGTGCCGGCCAGGCCGGACAGGACGCTCATGATCGTGCCGTCGCCGCCGCAGGCGAAGACGACGTCCGCGCCGCCCTCCGCCGCGGCCTTCGCGTGGCCGACGCCGAGTTCGTCGAGCCGGGTCTCCAGCCACCAGGGCGGGTGCCAGCCGGCGGCCGCGAGGTAGGCGGTCACCGCGCGCCGCTCCTCCTCGAGGTCGGCCACCTTCGTCGGGTTGACGATGACCGCGGCGCGGCGCCGGTCGGGGAGCGGGATGTCGTCGATCGCCGGACGCTGCTCGAAGCTGCCGCCGAGCAGGACGTACCGCGTGGCCACGGCCACGGCGGCGACGCCCGCGGCGACCGAGACCACGATCTCCTCGACGCGGTACTCGCCGAGGTAGAGCTGTCCCACGGCGACGCCGAGGACGAGGAACCAGGGGAGGATCCCGCCGAGCGTCCGCCGGACCGGGGTGCCGAGCCGGCGCCCGAGCACGACCGAGATCGCGCCGTACGTCGCGGCGGCGAGCCCCGACGCCCCCGCCGGGAACGTGGTCCCGGGCACCGCCGCGCTCGCGACGATCAGCACGAGGCCGACGATCAGCATCGAGGTCAGCAGGAAGACGCTCTCGCGCCAGCGCCGGAAGCCCACGCGCATGCCGGCGACCAGGAGGACCACCGGGGGAACGGCGACCGCCGCCGTGCCGAGGCCCTCCGCGGTGCGGGCGAGCGCGCGCCAGCCGCCGGACGCCTCGTAGGGCCAGTCCGGCGCCGGCCATTCGTGCATCACCAGACCGGCCGCGGTGAGGACCGCTGTCAGCACCAGGACCGGCACGCACAGGCGGCGGAGGAGGCGCACCAGGTCGGGCGTCATGGGGGGAAAAGTACCCGCCGCGCTGCGCGTCCCCCCAAGGTCCTGCCGGGCGGGGCGTGATCCCATGAGGGGGTGACGGGAGGGTCGGAACTACCGCGGGCCGTGGCCAGCGACCTGGACGGGACGCTGCTGCGGGACGACCTGACGGTCTCCCCGCGCACCCGGGCGGCGTTGCGGGCCGTCGAGGAGGCAGGGATCCTGCTCGTCTTCGTCACGGGCCGGCCCCCGCGCTGGATCCACCCGGTGGCCGACCAGACCGACCACCGCGGGCTCGTGATCTGCGGCAACGGCGCGCAGCTGTACGACCTGCACACCGAGCAGGTCGTCGCCGAGGACCTGATCAGCCCGGAGACGCTCGCCGAGGCGATCGGCCGGATTCGGGACGCGGTACCGGGCGTGACCTTCGGGATGGAGTACGGCGACTCGTTCGCCTACGAGTCCGCGTTCCCGATGCTCGACAAGTGGAAGAGCCCCGACCACCACGAGGTGCCCGTCTCCGAGCTGCTCGCGCGGCCCGGCGCGAAGCTGATTCTGCGCCACGAGGAGCACAGCTCCGACGACCTCGCCGAGTCCCTGCAGGAGGTCGTCGAGGGGCTGCTGGAGATCACCCACTCCTCCAACGCGGGCCCGGCCTTCGTCGAGGCGTCGGCGGCCGGCGTGACCAAGGCGACCGCCCTCGCCCGGCTGTGCGCCACGCAGGACATCGGCCCGGAGGACGTCGTCGCCTTCGGTGACCAGCGCAACGACCTGCCGATGCTCGGCTGGGCGGGCCATCCCTACGCGATGGCCAACGGCCACCCGGAGGTGCTGCGCTCCGTCGAGCGGCGGGCCCCGAGCAACGAGGAGGACGGGGTGGCTGCGGTCCTCGAGCAGATCCTGGGGCTCTGACGGGTTCTCAGGCAGGCCCTCGGGCAGGCCCTCAGGAGCGCAGTCAGGCCCGGGAGAGGTCGAACGCCATCATCGACGCCAGCATCGTGGCGACGTGGATGCGGGAGCCGTCGGCCTGGATCCCGTACGCGTCGGCCTGCACGACCGTCACCTGGCGGCCGTCCTTCACCACCTGGCCGACGGCGACCATGCGCTCGCCCCGGCCGGGGTTGAGCAGGTTGACCTTGAGCTCGATCGTCAGCACCTCGATGCCCGGGGGCTTGAGGGAGATCGCGGCGTAGCCGCAGGCGTTGTCGAGCAGGGTCGTGGTGACGCCGGCGTGCACGAAGCCGTGCTGCTGCTGCAGGCCGGGCCAGTTCTCGACGCCCACCTCGACGCGACCCGGCTCGACCGAGAGCAGCTCCGCCTTCAGCGTCGCCATGAATCCCTGCTTGGCGAAGCTGGTGCGGACCGTCTCGGCGTACGCCGGGTCGCGGGGGGTGAAGGTGGTCAACGGCGGGCCTACAGGTACTGACCGTGGCCGCCGGACATCGGCCGCTGCTGGCTCGGGTCCATCCCCATCTGCGGCCCACCCGGCAGCGAGCGGCGCATCTGCTCGAGCTGGGCGCGCGCCGCCATCTGCTGGGCGAACAGCGCGGTCTGGATGCCGTGGAACAGCCCCTCCAGCCAGCCGACCAGCTGTGCCTGGGCGATCCGGAGCTCGGACTCGCTCGGCACCTGGCCCTCGCTGAACGGGAGGGAGAGGCGGCCCAGTTCCTCGACGAGCTCGGGCGCGAGGCCCTGCTCCAACTCCTGGATCGTCGAGGCGTGGATCTGCGCCAGCCGGGCGCGGCTGGCCTCGTCGAGCGGCGCGCTCTTCACCTCGTCCAGCAGCTGCTTGATCATGCTGCCGAGGCGCATCACCTTCGCGGGCTGCTCGACCATCTGCGTGATCGACTGCTCGTCGCTGCCGTCGTCCGGCGGGCCCTCGACGGCCATGCCGGCCGGGGTCACGACGAGGACGCGCTGGTCACCGGTGTCTTGGTCCTGCTGCTCGGTCATGTCCCCATCCTCTCTGACGGTTCCTAACGCGAAACCTCCAGGAGGACCTTCCCGACGTGCTCGCTCGCCTCCAGGACGCGGTGCGCGTCGGCGACGTCGGTGATCGGCAGGACGCGGTCGATCACGAGCCGGAAGGCGCCGGAGTCGACCAGCGGCGTCACGTGCTCGGCGACCGCGGCGACGATCGCCGCCTTCTCCGCGACCGGCCGGGCGCGCAGCGAGGTGGCGAGCACCGCGGCGCGCTTGCCGAGCAGTTTCGCGATGTCGAGCTCGGCCTTGATCCCGCCCTGCATGCCGATGATCACCAGGCGGCCGTTGGTGGCGAGGGCGTCGACGTTGCGGCCGAGGTACTTGGCGCCCATGTTGTCGAGGATGACGTCGGCACCACCCGCGGCTCCGCCGGCCTCCCGGACAGCCTCGACGAAGTCGTCCTCGCGGTAGTTGATCAGCACGTCCGCACCGAGTTCCCGGCAGCGCTCGAGCTTGTCCTTGGTCCCGGCGGTGACGGCGACACGCGCCCCGACGGCCTTGGCGAGTTGGATCGCCGTGGTGCCGATGCCGCTGGCGCCCCCGTGGACGAGCAGCAACTCCTCGGGGCGCAGGTTGGCGAGGAGGAAGACGTTCGACCACACGGTGCACGCGACCTCGGCCAGCCCACCGGCGTCGCGCAGGCTGATGCCCTGCGGCCGCCGCATCACCTGGCCGGCCGGCACGGCGACGCGCTCGGCGTAGCCCCCGCCGGCCAGGAGCGCGACGACCTCGTCGCCGATCTCCCACCCGGTGACGTCGGGTCCGAGGGCGGCGATCCGTCCGGAGCACTCCAGGCCCGGGTACGGCGAGGCCCCGGGCGGCGGGTCGTAGCGGCCCTGCCGCTGGAGCAGGTCGGCGCGGTTGACGGCCGTGGCGACGACGTCGAGGAGGACCTCGCCGGGGCCGGGCTCGGGGTCGGGCACCTCGGTCCAGGCCAGCGCCTCGGGGCCGCCCGGCTCGCGAATCGTGACTGCGTGCATGGACGGCGACGTTACCGGGAGCGGAACCTGGGAGATTTGGGGATGAATTGGACAAATGGGGTGATCGTTGCGGGTGAGTCCGGCGAGGCAAAAGCTGAGGATCTGTCGTAGTCGGGTGCTGCCGAAGCGCCTGGGATCTGGCAGTCGGGATTTCGCATGACGCTCACCGCCCGCGGTTTCGCCGTCAGCGCCGTGGCGCTCGGCGGCCTCGCGGTCGCCGTCCCGGTCGTGGTCCTGCCCGAGGCGCAGTCGTCTCGCGCGACCACCACGCGACCGGCGGACGCGGCGCCGGCCGCCCAGGTCGCCCCGGCGACCCCGCCACGCACCCCGGCGGGGTCCGACCCGGCGCTGCTGATCGGCGTCGGGGTCGCCGCGCTCGCGGGTGCGGGGGGGCTCTTCGCGGCCGCCCAGTACACGGCGCGCCGTGCGTGACCTGTGGCCTTGACCACCCCCACGCGGCGGGGCGTTCCGCGGCAGGGAGAGATTTCCCGCTGAGGCACTACCGTCTTCGGGTATGAGTCTGCAGGCCTTTCCGGGGGCTATCCGCGTCGAGGAGTACGTCAAGCGCACCTACGACGCCTGCCTGGTCCATGGCCTGGTGTCGGAGAAGACGCTCGCCATGGTCGGCGTCTGCCGTGACGAGCTGACCGACGCGCTCACCGAGCCGATCCGAGCGGCCTGGGGTCCGCCGTTCCGCATGAGCGGCATGGCGGGGATGCTCTTCCTTGGCCAGGCAGGCCTGCGCGCGGCGCAGTTCCATGCCCCCGGCGCCGACGGCCGCCGGCGGTACGTCGCCTACGTCATGCCGCACATCGGGATCGACGACGACGGCCGCATCGGCTACGTCCGCCGCCCCGGCCAGGACGTCACGACCACGGCCTGTGGCGCCCTGATGGCGTTCCGTTCCGAGCTCGAGTCCGGTCACGTCTACGGCGAGATCGACCCGTACGACCTGGAGATGAGCCTGCTGCGGCAGCGTCTGCTGCGCTCGATCCCCTACGGCAACGTCCCCGACATCGTCGAGCTGACCACGATCGCCCGTGACGTGATGCTCGACGACCTCGGCCGCACCGCCGCCCGCATGAAGAGCTGGCGCGACGCCGACATCGCCGTGTTCTCCGGCATCCACATCCACACCTCCGACGGTGACTACGTCCTTCCCGGCCACTCCTCGGTCCGGTTCGAGGGCAGCGACAACCCGGTGGACCTGACCGCCGAGATCTGAGGGACCGCCCGGGGGACTGGACCGGGCGGATTGCGGGAAGGACGCGGGCGAGATGTCCGTCCGTGCCCACCGTCGGTTGCGCCTGCCCGCCGACGACCGAACCCCGGCCGTGGCCCGTGCGGCCGTCCGGCAGGTTCTGCTGGCCGGTGGCTGGGCCGATCAGCTCGACGAGGCCCTGCTGCTGGTCAGTGAGCTCTCGACCAACGGCGTCGTGCACGCCGGGACGCCGGTCGACGTCGACGTGCTCGCCGACGACACCGGGGTGACGATCACCGTCTCCGACCAGAAGTCCGGCCTGGTCGGCGCGACCACCGCCGTGCGCAGCGGACCGTTCGACCTGATCGCGGCCGGCGGCCCGAACGGCGACGGGAACCTCCCGCCGACGGGCAACGGCAACGGGCGCCCCCCGCGGGCCGCGGCGGACGCGGTGTGGGACGACACCGTCGAGCTGGAGGAGCGCGGCCGCGGCCTGATGCTCGTCGACCGGCTGGCGAGCGCCTGGGGCACCAGCCACCACGCGACCGGCAAGAGCGTCTGGTTCCGGCTCGGGTCCGACCCCGTTCCCGACACCGGCCCGCCTCTGGCGCCGCTCGAGATCGTCGAGACCGTCCCGGACACGGTCCTGGATCCCGCCCCGGACACCGCCGCCGGCCCGAACCCCGTCGCCGCTGCCGCGGTGGCCCCGGCGGCCGACGGCACCGCCGTCCCGCCCGCGGCGTGGGTGTGGCTGGTCCACGTGCCGGAGGCGCTGCGAGCCCGGCTGACGATGCCTCAGTTGGTGTCGGAGCTGTTGGAACGGCTCTGCGACGTGACCGGCGCCGCGACCGGGTCGGTCTGGCTGGACCGGGGGGACGCCGCGGGCGAGCGCCGCCTCGCCGGCTACTCGTCGTCGCACGGCCGGCCCGCGGCCGGCGCCGAGGCGGACACGGTCGTCGTTCCGCTGCCGGTTGCGCATCCGCTGCGGGGCAAGGTCGTGCTCCACCCGCCCGCCGGTCGGCCGCCAGGGCGGTACTGGCAGGAGCTGGCGGCGCTGTCGGCCCAGCGGATGGCGATCGGCATC
Organism: Sporichthya brevicatena; assembly: GCF_039525035.1. Taxonomy (NCBI): domain Bacteria; kingdom Bacillati; phylum Actinomycetota; class Actinomycetes; order Sporichthyales; family Sporichthyaceae; genus Sporichthya; species Sporichthya brevicatena. The sequence goes on along the minus strand of NZ_BAAAHE010000049.1, from coordinate 112,700 downwards.
GACGCCGAACGGCTGCAGGGCGACGAGCTGCGCCGGCGCGGGTGGGTCACCTTCCTCGCCGAGGCGAGCGAACTGCTCGCGAACTCCCTCGACCTCGAGCTGACGACGGCCCTGGCCGCGCAGCTGGTCGTGCCGCGCCTGGGGGCCTGGGCCGTGGTGCACCTGCTGGGGCCGCGCGGGGAGCTGCGGACCGTGGCGGTCGCGCACGCCGACGAGCACGCGATCCCGCAGATCCGGTCGTACGCCGAGGCGGCGGACACCCACCGGCGCCTCGCGGAGGTGCTCGACCAGGCCGCGACCGTGCCCCTCGACGGTGGCCTCCCCGGCCTCGCCCTGCCCCTGGTCGCCCGGGGCCGCGTGATCGGCGTGCTGTCCGCGGGCCGGTTCGCGGACCGCGCGCACAGCGGGGACGACGCGGCGGCGCTGGCGGACTTCGCACGCCGGGCCTCGCTCGCGATCGACAACGCCTCCGTCCACGCCGAGCGCATCCGAGTCGCGGACGAACTCCAACGCGCGCTGCTCCCACGCCCGCTGCCCGAGGCTCCGGGCATCGACTTCGGCGCGGTGTACGTGCCGGCCGGGACCGGCGACGTCGGCGGCGACTTCTACGACGTGTTCGCCGTCCGACGGAACCGCTGGTTCGTCTCGATGGGCGACATCTGCGGCAAGGGCAGTCAGGCCGCGGTGATGACCGGCGCCGTGCGCGAGGTGATGCGCGCGCTGATCGGTGAGGACCGGGCGATGGCCACCATGCTCGGGACGCTGAACCGCACGCTGCTCGCGAGCGCGAACGACCGTTACGCGACCGTGGCGGCGGCGATGGTGACGCGACTCGAGCCGGCGGGTCGGCCGCGGACGCTCGACGTCGTCCTCTGTCTCGCCGGCCACGACCGACCCGTTCTGCTCGAGGCGGACGGCACCGTCCGTTCCGTGGGCGAGTGCGGGTCGGCCGTCGGTCTCGTGGAGCAGTTCGAGACGCCCGAGTTCTATCTGACGCTACGTCAGGGCGATGCGCTGGTCTTCGTCACCGACGGGGTGACCGAACGTCGCCGGCAGGGATCGATGTACGGCACCCAGCGACTGCGCGACCTGCTCGCGACGATGGCGGGTCGGCCGGCTCAGGAGATCGCCGACCGGGTGCGGCAGGACGTCCTCGCCTTCGCGCACGACCCGCCGCGGGACGACATCGCCGTGCTCGTCCTGCGCAACCCGCCCTGACGGCTCAGGTCTCGGAGTACCCGTCCGAGTAGCCCTCGGGGGAACGGCCGGCCGGGTCCAGCCAGGTGTCGCCGAGTCGCGCTGCGGTGTAGACGTCCTCGATGAAGGCCGGGTCGAGCCGCGTCGGGAAGCCCTGCAGGAACCGGACCACCTGACGTCGAGGCAGGACGTCCACGCGGTTCGGGATGTCGTAGAAGCGCACCTCGTCGACCCCGACCAGCGCCACGACCGGGCGGACGAAGACCTGCCACCCCACGGCTCCGGAGAGCGCGCGGGCGCTGCGCCACGCCTGCGCCCGGGCCTCCTTCAGGTACGGCCAGGAGGAGCCGTAGATCTTGATCTCGTCGCCCATCACCTGCGCCTCGACGCGGTCCAGCGGACCGCGCGGATGCAGCGCCCGGAAGCCGCGGGTGACGACGGTGAACACGCCGGGCGGCCCGACGACGAGGTGGCTGATCGCCGGCCGGTCCGGGCCGACCGGGATCGCGTGCAGGATGCGCCACCGCGAGCCGAGGCGCTCGAGGTCGACGGCGACCTTGCGTTCGGCGTTGGCAGTGATGCGCAGCCAGGCCTCGTCGGTGCGGAGACTGAGCAGCCGCTCGGCCCCCGCGCGGAGCGGGTTGGCCGGGCGCAGGTCCCGCGCCCGCTCCAGGGAGATCGCCCCCGGCGGATTGAGCGCGAGGTCGGTCCCGGGGATCGCCTGGTAGCCCAGCGGGTTGCTCGCCATGTGCTCGAGTATTGCCCCGACCGGGCTCAGAACACCGCGACGGCCCGGACGGGCGCGCCGTCCGCGCCGGCCAGGGGCAGGGGCAGCAGCCAGGCGACGGCGCCGTCGGGCACCGCGTCGAGGTTGGTCAGGTTCTCCGCGATCACCGCACCGGCCCGGGCCAGGACGTGGTGGCTGGGCAGGGCCGTGTCCCCGGGCCGGTCGATCGACGGGGCGTCGATGCCGACGGTTCGGATCCCCGCCGCCACGATCTCCCGGGCGGTGTGCGGGTCGAGCCACGGGTGGTCGCCGTAGCGCTCGGTGCCCCAGTGCGCGGACCAGCCGGTGTGCAGGAGCAGCACGGAGCCGGCGGGCAGATCGGGCAGGTCGTCGGGCCGGATCGCGCCCACGTGCCCCCGCAGGTCGACGACCCAGGCCGGGCCGGTGAAGCGCTCGAGCGGCAGCTGGTCGAGCGTCGGCAGCGCCTCGTCGACGTGGAAGGGGGCGTCGACGTGCGTCCCGGTCTGCGAACCCAGGTGCAGCGCGAGCAGGTTGTAGCCGTGGCTGCCGATCGTCGCCGCGACGGACGTGCTGACCTCCGGGTCCCCCGGCCAGACCGGCATCCCCGGCGTGATCGGGTGCGAGAGGTCCACGAGAGTCACGGGTCAGTCTCTCGCAGGGACCGCCGTTCGGCACACTGGCCGCATGAACCACTACGCCGCGCTGGGACTCTCGCGCAGCGCCGACGCCGACGCGGTGCGCGCGGCGTACCGGGACGCCGTGCGGCGGTGGCACCCGGACCGTGACCCGACCCCCGAGGCGGCGGCGAAGTTCCTCGCCGCCCAGCGGGCGTTCGAGGTGCTGTCGGACCCGAAGAAGCGCCTGGACTACGACCGGGAGACCGCGAACGGGATCGGCGACCTGCTGCTGATCCCGCTCCCGTTCGTGCGCAAGCAGGTGGGCCGTCTGATCCGCGGCGGCACGGCGGTGGTCGAGGACATCGTCCAGCGGCGCCGCGAGCGCGGCTCGTCCTGACCTCTCCTCCGAACGGCTGATGTCAGGCCGCCACGAACGGCCATATCGCGGCCGAAACCCGACAGATCGTGCAACCGAGGGCACGGGTCCCGCGTCAATCTGGTACCGAGCGCGGCGGCGGGGGGCCGTCGCGCCGGGCAGACCAGGGGGTGGGTCCGATGCGCGCATCGACGGTGGGCGCAACCGCGTTGGCCGCGTTGGCCGCAGCCGTGGTGCTGCCGGTCGGCGGCGCGACGGCGGCGGAGGACACCCAGGCACCCAAGATCGTCTCGGTCTCGGCCCCGTCGATCGTGGGCCTGACGAGCAAGGGCGCCACGTTCGACGTCACCGTCCGCGCGAGGGACAACCTCGACATCGCGCGCGTGGTCGTCGGGCTGCTGGACACCAAGGGCACGTACGCCAAGCCGGTCGGCTTCGCGACGGAACGCGTCGGAGGCCAGTCGTGGGACGGCGTCTTCCGTGCCCGCATCACGATGCCGACGAAGGTCCCGATGGGGGAGTGGCAGGTCAGCGCCTTCGCCGAGGACGTGAAGGGCAACCGGTCCACCGGGATCACGACCGTCCGCGACACCTTCGTGCTCAAGTACGCCACCCGGATCGCGGGCCTGGACGTGACGCCGGAACCGGTCCGTAAGGGCTCGCCGCTCACGGTGAAGGGCAAGCTCCAGCAGGCCGTGGTCAGCGGGTGGGCGCCGTTCGCGAACAAGTCCGTCGCGGTGCAGTTCCGCAAGGCCGGCACCTCCACGTGGACCACGCTCGCCACGGTCCGGTCCGGCGCCAACGGCGTCTTCTCCCACGGCACGAAGGCGAAGGCCGCCGGCGACTGGCGGGCCGTCCACAAGGGCGACAAGACCCGGGCGAAGGCGACGTCCAAGGTCGACAAGGTCGCGCTCGCGCGCTGACCCTCGGCGGACGGACCGCCCCGCAGACTGCACCGGCCACTGGCTTCCCCTGTGGCCGGTGCAACCTTTGTCGGCGGTCGTTCCCCCAGCAGGATCTGGCGGTACGTCAGGTTCGCACCCGCCTGCGGGGCGTCCGTGGTGCGGGAGCCTGCGCGGCGTACCAGGCGAGGTGCTGACCGAGGGCCAGCCCGCGCAGCGGAGCGAGCACCGTCGCCCCGAGGTCGGTCAGGCTCGACGCGATCGGGTCGACGTAGGCCGACCCCGCGTGGACCTCCAGGACACGGCCCTTGAGACCGCCGAGCTCGGTCTGCAGTTGCGCCAGCACCATCTCGGCCCACGAGTTGCGCTCGTCGACGGGCTGCCGGGCCTGCGGCAGGTCGTAGGGCGCGACGACCCGGTCGGGCGGGAGCACGCCGTAGCGCGAGGACAGGACGAACCAGCGGCGGCGGCTGCGTTCCGCGTACGCCCGGCGGGCCTTGAACAGCGGACTGGTGAACAGGTCCGCGGCCGGGGCCGGGGAGTCGAGCTTGGTCTGGACGCAGCCGATCAGGATCACGTGCCGAGCCGCCATCACGCTGCCCCCTCGCCGCGGTTGCGCGCGAGCGTCGCGCGGAACTTTGCCGGGACGTCGGCGAAGAACATCCGGCCCCGGACACTCGCGTCGAACAGCGGGTGGATCCGGCCCTCGTGCCACCAGTGCACGCACGGGCTGATCGGCGCGTGATCGTGGGCGTAGTCGAAGCCGGTGATCAGCTCCAGCGCCTCGAGGCAGTCGTCGACCGCCGGGCTCACCGGCGCGACGACCAGCTCGTGCCGGCTCGGGACGGCGACCAGGTGGCCGTCGGGGAAGCCGAGGCTCGGCGCGATCTCGCGGAGCAGCTCGGGCAGCACGAGCAGTTTCGAGGCGACGAACCCCGACCGCCCGCGGATGCACAACGTGACCGCTCCGCGCTTGGTGAGGACCTCGACGTCGTCGGGTTCGATCTCCAGCAGGCGCTGCCGGCCGAGCGCGTGCATCTCGGCGACGTCGACGCCGACGAGCTCGCGGTCGGAGATCCAGCGGACGTAGTCGCCGTCCTTGTGGACCAGCATTTCGTGGAATCCGCCGCCGACCGGGCGGGCGTGGGTGTACCAACTCGCCTTCTCGGCGTCGAGCTGCACCAGGCGCAGGTGCACCCCGGCGCGGATCTGATCCGGCGTCAGCGGCACCGGCTCGGTCGGGAAGTTCGTCAGCAGGTCGTCCACCCAACGGCCGACGACCTCCGCCCAGTGCTCCGAGCTCCCGCTGCGGCGGCAGAGCGACCCGAGCGTGGTGAGTCCGAACTGCCGTCCGTCGACGGTGACGAGGTGGTCGGCGTGAACCACCGCCTCGAAGCCGCGCTCGGCCAGCGCGGTCCGGGTCAGGCTCCGGACCTGCTGGCTCTGAGCCGCCGTCAGGCCGGGCAGACAGTGTGAGTTCCTGCGGTCTCGCGAACTTGCCATGGCTCCCCCTCCGGTGTGTGGTGCGCACACCTTGGTGGAAATCGCCAGAATCCGCTCGGGACCGTTCGCGACCTGTGGATAACCGGCATCGCCCGGCGACGCGCGGCAGGATCAGTGCGGTCGGCGCACCGATCGGTGTGAACCTTTTCCGGGGGCTACGCGTCGTGGTTGCGACAGAAGCGGAGTTGGGGGAGAGATGACGCGGTTCGAGCGAGGCAGCCGGTACGGCCGGGTGGCGACGTTCGCCCTGCTCACGGGGCTCACGGCCACGGTGCTGACCGGGTGCGGCGGGGACGACGACGAGGCGGTGGCCGCCCCGTCGGCCGAGGGCACCCCGAGTGCGCGCCCGGCCGCGACCGCGGGTCCGTTCAACGCCAAGGCGCTGATTCCCGCCGGGTACACGGTGAAGTCGGTGACGACGATGCCGCTCGGCCCGGCCGGTGAGCCCGAGTACCAGGTGGTCGTCTCGGCCAACGCCGATGCGGTGAAGGGCGGCACGCAGAACGTGCAGGTCTTCGCCTACCGCGACGCCGCCTGGACCGAGGTCTTCGACGCGGCCGACAAGATCGTGCCGTTCGAGATGCAGGGCGACTTCGGGGCGCCGGAGTCCGACAAGACCCCCGACCCGGTCCTGAACCAGAAGCACTGGGTGGAGAAGGTCGCGGTGCAGCCCGTGCGCTTCGGCCTGGACTCGCCCTCGCTGGTGATCTACGGCGAGGACAAGGACAACCCGCACGTGCTCGGCGTGCTCGCGGTGGTCGACTTCGTCACGAAGCCGGGCCGGGCGAACCTCGACCACTTCGAGATGGCGCAGGACCTCGGGGCGCCGAAGGTCACCGGCTCCGGCAACGCCCAGCAGTTGGCGGTGCCGAACTGGTGGTACCCGTGGGTGAACGGCGGCGACCCGGCCGAGTACACCCAGACCGTCGGCCTCACCGAGGACCGGGGCGTGGCCGTGATCGCCGACAGCCGACCGTGGGTCGGCGCGTGGGTGAGCAGCAGTCAGAACCCCGGTGTGATGGTCAGTGAGGTCATCGCCGGCGGGCCGGCGGACGGCAAGCTGCAGGTCGGGGACCGCATCGTCTCCGTCGCCGGCAACAGCCCGAAGCAGGGCCTCGGGCCGGAGCTGCTTCAGCACGAGCCGGGTGAGGACGTCACCTTCTCGGTCGACCGCGGCGGCCAGATCACCGAGGTCGTGCTGACCCTCGGTGACATGTCGAAGGCGCCGAACTACTGGGCGACCCCGAAGCCCGCGACGATCGGGGTCGAGGTTGCGCCGCTCTCGGGCCGGCCGGGCATCGCCGTCACCTCCGTGGCGGCGAACAGCCCCGCGGCGTCCGCCGGCCTGAAGAAGGGCGACGCGATCCAGCGGGTCGGCGACGTTCGGACCGGCGAACCGTCGGACCTCGACGCCGCCCTCTCCGGCCGCGCCGGGCAGGAGCTCGAGGTCGAGGTGCAGCGGGCGAGTGGGCAGACCGAGACCGTGACCGTCACGCCGAAGTCCGCCGGGCCGGACGGGGACGTCCAGGTCGGGCTGCTCTAGCGGATCGCCAAGACCGGGAAAAGTCCGCGCCGCCGGCGCGGGAGGGAACAAGGCTGGCGCTCAGCGGCTCGGGGAGGGGCCGCGAGCGCCGGCCCGCGGGACGACGCTGTCGGTCGACTGCGCAACATCGGGAAGCTGGGGAGGGCACCACCGTGGGAGCGACGCCGAAGGTTATGTGGCTGACGGGGGGCGTAGCGGGGGCGCTGCTGGCGGCGGGGATGCCCGCCGGTGCGGCCGCTGCGGCGCCCGCGGCCGGGACGGCGGCGTCCGGGAAGGGCACCGTCGTCGCGAAGGTCTGCTCCACCACGGCCCACGGCGTTCCGCTGAAGGTCCGGATGCGCTTCAACATGGCGTCGAAGTCCGACGTCAACAAGGTTCGCTCGCTGCGGGTCCGCGTCAGCCACCCCGACGGCGTCGGGAAGTACCGCTCGTCCCGCGTACGCTCGGTGACGACGACGTTCCTCTACGAGTCCGAGAAGGCCGACGACCGCATCGGCAGTGCCGTCTGGGCTGATCGTCGCGGTGACCGCGCGGTGTACAACAAGTCGCTCCGCCAGGAGATGGGCTCGGTCACGACCGTGGTGACCTTCAAGCTCAAGAACGGCAAGCGCACCGCGGTCTCCTGCACGCAGCAGTTCCCGAAGGACTGACCGCACCGGCCCTCGGGGTAGGGGCATCCCGCCGATCGATCCGGAGGGTGCCTGCATGACCTCGGCCGAGTCCCGTCCCGTCCCCCGTGATGGCGTTCCGGCGCCGGACGACGTGCGGGAACGCATCGACGAACTCGACGCCCCCGCGCAGGAGAAGGTCCGGGCGGAGGCGGCCGAGGAGGCCGCGGACGGCGGTGCGCCGGACCCCGACGAGCCGGCCGAGGACGTCGCCGACGCGTCCCACCCGGCGCCCGAACCACCCGACTGACGTCACACCGGTAGGTCGGAAAACGGGTTCGGGGCATCGAGTACGCCGTCGTACACTCGATCCCTTAGCTAGCTAACGCCGCTGGGCGGGGGGATTCGTGGACACCGCAACGCAGGCCGAGCACGGACGTCAGCACCACAACGTCACGCTCGGCATCCTCGTGCTCTCGACCATGGCGTACGCCCTGCAGCAGACCCTGGTCGCACCGGCCATGCCGGCGATCCAGGAGGACCTCGGGGTCTCCACCACCGCGATCACCTACCTGCTGACCGCGTTCCTGCTCACCGGCTCCGTCGCCACACCCGTGATGGGCCGCCTCGGCGACATGTTCGGCAAGAAGCGCCTGCTGGTCATCGCGCTCGGGGTCTTCGCGTTCGGCTCGCTCGTCTGTGCGCTCTCGTCCTCGATCGAGGTGCTCATCGCCGGGCGCGCGATCCAGGGCATCGGCTCGGCGGTGTTCCCGCTGGCCTTCGGCATCATCCGCGACGAGTTCCCGCGGGAGCGCGTCGCCAGCGCGGTCGGGCTGCTGTCCGCCACCTTCGGCATCGGCGGCGGTGCCGGGATCGTGCTCTCCGGCGTCATCGTCGACCACCTCGACTACGAGTGGATCTTCTGGCTCGGCCTGAGCGTCATCCTGATCGCGCTGCTCGCCGCGGCGATGTTCGTGCCGGAGTCGCCGGTCAAGGTCTCCGGCAAGGTCGACTGGGGCGGCGCCGCCCTCCTGTCCGGCGGGCTCGTCGCGCTGCTCGTCGGCGTCAGCGAGGGCAACAGCTGGGGCTGGTCGGACGTGCGCATCCTCGGCCTGTTCGCGGCCGCGGCCGTGCTGCTGGTGGCCTGGGTCGGGTACGAGAACCGCCACCCGGCCCCGCTGGTCGACATGCGGATGATGCGTCGCCGCACGGTCCTCACCACGAACCTGTCGGCGCTGCTGCTGGGCTTCGGCATGTTCGCCGGGTTCATCCTGCTGCCGAAGTTCGTCCAGGCCCCCGAGGGCGCCGGCTACGGCTTCGGGTCGAGCGTGACCGAGGCGGGGCTGTTCATGCTCCCGTCGTCGGTCGTCATGCTCTTCGCCGGTCCGGTCGCGGGCTGGATGTGCAACCGCTTCGGCGACCGGGTCCCGCTGCTGCTCGGCACCACGCTCGCGCTCGTCGCCTACGGCTTCCTGACGGTCGCGCACTCCGAGAAGTGGATGATCGTCCTGGCGATCACGATCTCCGGGCTCGGGATCGGCTTCTCCTTCGCGGCCACCGCGAACCTCATTCTCGGGGCGGTGCAGCCCACCGAGACCGGCGTCGCGATGGGCATGAACACGATCATGCGCACCGTCGGTGGTGCGGTCGGTGGGCAGGTCGGCGCGGCCGTGCTCATGGCGCACACCGGCGACTCGGGACTTCCGAGCGAGACCGGGTACACCGTCGCCTTCGCCGTCCTCGCCGGGGGCGTGGCCGTCGCGTTGCTGCTCGTCCTCGCGATTCCGCGCCGGGTCGTGGCCCCCGCCGCGGTCCCGGCCGCTGTCCCGATGACCGAGCACCCGGTCGCGACCGGTCTGGCGGCCGAGGCCGGCGTCGAGCCGGTGCGGGAGAACCTCCTCGGCACGATCCGGACCACCGCCGGCGCACCGGCCGCCGGCGCGGTGGTCACCGTGATCGGCCGGTCCGGTCGCGAGGTGGCGCGGACGCGGGTGGGCGACGACGGCACCTACGGCCTCGACCTGCCGGGTGCGGGCACCTACTACGTCGTGGCTCAGCTCGACGGGCAGCACGGCTCCGAGGTCGTGCAGGTGGACGCCGCGGCGGAGGACGGGGAATTCGTCCGGCGGGACCTCGTGTTGCGGGGAGCGAGCCGCCCCGTCGCGATCGACGCGGGGACGGCGACGAGGCCCACGTCACCTTTCCTTCACCGGAACGCGGACGTATCCTCACTTAGCTAGCTAACACCCGCGAGAGGACCGCACGTGACGCCGCCCGGACACGCCCCCGCGCGGCCGCACCACAACCTCACGCTCGCGGTGCTGCTGCTGGCCACGCTGTCCTACGCGCTGCAGCAGACCCTCGTCTCGCCGGCGCTGCCGGCCATCCAGCGGGATCTGAACACCTCCACGACCGCGGTCACCTACACGCTCACCGCGTTCCTGCTCTCGGCCTCGGTGGCGACCCCGATCGCGGGCCGCCTCGGGGACATGTTCGGCAAGAAGCGGATGCTCGTCATCGCGCTCGGCGTCTTCGCGTTCGGGTCGCTGCTGTGTGCGTTCGCGCCCTCGATCGAGCTCCTGATCGCCGGCCGCGTCGTGCAGGGCGGCGGCGCGGCGGTCTTCCCGCTGTCCTTCGCGATCGTGCGCGACGAGTTCCCGCGCGAGCGCGTGCCGGGCGCGGTCGGGACGCTGTCGGCGACCTTCGGCATCGGCGGTGGCGCCGGCGTGGTGCTCTCCGGCGTGATCGTCGACCACCTGTCCTACGAGTGGGTGTTCCGCTTCGGCTTCCTCGTCGTGGTCGCGGCCCTGTTCATGGCGTGGCGGTTCGTCCCGGAGTCGCCGGTCACGTCCCCGGCGAAGATCGACTGGGGCGGCGCCGTCCTGATGTCGGGCGGGCTCATCGCGCTGCTCGTCGGCGTCAGCGAGGGCAACCACTGGGGCTGGACGGACGCCCGCATCCTCGGCCTGTTCGCGACCTCCGCAATCCTCCTGCTCGGCTGGGGCCTGTTCGAGTACCGCCACCCGCAGCCGCTGGTCGACATGGCGATGATGCGTGAGCGCACCGTCCTGACGACGAATCTCGCCGGCGTGCTCGTCGGGTTCGGCATGTTCAGCCTCTTCATCCTCGTGCCGCAGTTCGTGCAGGCGCCGGAGTCGACCGGCTACGGATTCGGCGCCTCGGTCACCGAGGCCGGGCTGTTCCTCCTGCCGGCGACGGCCGTGACGCTCGTCGCCGGGCCGGTGGCGGGCTGGCTCGGGGGGCGCATCGGGCCGCAGATCCCGCTGGCCGGTGGGCTGCTCGTCGCGCTCGTGGCCTACGTGTTCCTCGCGCTCGAGCACTCGAGCGCGACCTCGATCCTCGTGGCGACCGGCCTGTTCGGCCTCGGTCTCGGCTTCGCGTTCGCGTCGATGATCAACGTCATCATCGGTGCGGTGGAGCCGACCAAGACCGGTGTCGCGACCGGCATGAACACCATCATGCGGACGATCGGCGGCTCGCTCGGTGGACAGGTCGCCGCCGCGATCCTCACCGGGCACCTGGTGAACGGCTACGCCAGCGAGCACGGCTTCGCGGTCGCGTTCTGGGTGTGCGCCGCCACGGTCGCGGGTGCGTTCGGCGTGGCCCTGCTGATTCCTCGTCAGAAGCGGAGCGCGGAGCCGGAGGTCGCCACCGGCGTCCCGCTCGTCGAGACCGAGACCCCCACCGTTCCCCGTGTCGTCGGCGCGGTTCCCCCGCGCCGCCTGGCGAGCTGACGAAGGAGACCGAGATGCCGAGTGCGAACGCTCCGGTCACCGGGTCGCAGCCCGACGCGCGCCCCGCTTCCGGTGAGCCCGTCGAGTTCTGGACCGCCTGGGACGAGTTCTTCGCGGCCATGCGCCGGGTCCGCGGCCGTGCCGCCCGCGAGGACGGCCTGACGATCTCGCAGTTCCGGCTGCTGTGCGCGGTGCAGCGCTGCCCCGACGCCGGGCTGCGCGAGCTGGCCGAGGAGGTCGGGGCGAGCGCTCCGACCGTCACGCGAATGCTCACCGGACTCGAGCGCGACGGCATCGTCACCCGGGCGGCGTCGACCCGCGGCCACCGCCGCGTGTCCGTGACGCTGACCGAGACCGGCCGCGAGGTGCTCGAGGCGAAGCGGGCGCTGGTCGAGGCCCGGCGGGCCGCGGTCTACGCGTCGCTCACCCCGGACGAGCGCGCGCAGCTGCAGCATCTCTTGCCGCGGCTGGCCGAGGCGCTGGACGCCCTGTGACCGACACACACGCTCCCGTCCGCCAGCACTACCGACTCACCCTGGCGATCCTGGTCTTCTCCTCGATGGCCTACGGCCTGCAGCAGACGCTCGTGGCGCCCGCGCTGCCGGCGATCCAGGAGGACCTCGACGTCTCGACCACCGCGGTCACCTACGTCCTGACGGCGTTCCTGCTGTCGGCGTCGGTGTCGACCCCGATCATCGGCCGCCTCGGCGACATGTTCGGCAAGAAGAAGATGCTCGTCGCGACCCTGGCGATGTTCGGCCTCGGGTCGCTGGTGAGCGCGCTGTCGACCTCGATCGAGGTGCTGATCGCCGGCCGGGTCATCCAGGGCGCGGCGGGCGCGATCTTCCCGCTGGCGTTCGGGATCGTCCGCGACGAGTTCCCGCGCGAGAAGGTCGCGGGCGGCATCGGCCTGGTCAGCGCGATGATCGGCATCGGCGGTGCGACCGGCGTGGTGTTCTCCGGCGTCATCGTCGACAACCTCGGCTACGAGTGGGTCTTCTGGATCGGGCTGGCGTTCACCAGCTTCACCGTCGTCCTCACGGCCCTGTACATCCCGGAGTCGCCGGTGACGGCGCCGGCGAAGATCGACTGGGGCGGAGCCGCGCTCCTCTCGGGCGGCATGGTCGCGCTGCTGATCGGCGTCAGCGAGGGCAACTCGTGGGGCTGGCTCGACTCGCGGGTCATCGGGTTGTTCACCGCCGCCGCGCTGCTGCTGGTGTTCTGGGTCGCGTACGAGCAGCGGCACCCGGAGCCGTTGGTCGACATGCGGATGATGAGCCGCCGGCCGGTGTTCACGACGAACCTGGCGGCCGTGCTGATCGGGTTCGGGATGTACAGCTCGTTCATCCTGTTCCCGAAATTCGTCCAGACGCCGTCGGAGAGCGGGTACGGCTTCGGTTCGAGCGTCACCGAGGCGGGCATGTTCCTGCTGCCGAACGCGTGCGCCATGCTCATCGCGGGCCCGCTGACGGGGCGCCTGACGGCTCGTCACGGGTCGCGGTTCGCCCTGCTGCTCGGCACCGTTCTGGTGCTGGTGTCGTTCATCTTCCTGGCCGTGTGGCACTCCGACCCGTGGATGATCTATGCGGTCAGCTTCGTCTCCGGCCTCGGCACCGGCTTCGCGTTCTCCGCGATGCCGAACCTGATCATCGAGGCCGTCGAGCCGACCCAGACCGGCGTCGCCACCGGCATGAACGCGATCATGCGCACGGTCGGCGGAGCGATCGGCGGCCAGGTCGCCGCCGCGGTGCTGACCGGCTACGTCGTCGCGAACACCGGCTTCCCGCGGGAGGCCGGCTACACCCTGACGTTCGTCCTCCTCGCCGCTGCCCTCGGCCTCGCCCTGCTCTGCGTCCTCGCGATCCCCCGCCCGGGCCGCGAACCCGCCGAGGTCCCGGTCGTCGTCCCGCCGATCGTCGAACCCGCCCTCGCCGAGGCGGTCGAGAACACCGTCCTCTCACCCGTCGGCCTCACCGGCTCGGTCCGCCGCGGCGGCCTCCCGGTCCCGGGCGCCGTCCTCACCCTCCTCGGCCCCGACGGCCGCGAGGTGACCCGGTCCCGCGCCGACGCCGACGGGCGGTTCGCCCTCAGCCCCGCCCCCGGCCGCTACTACGTCGTCGTCGCCGACACCGGTCGCACCCCGACCGCCCTGATCGTCGATCTCACCGACGACCCGGTCGCTGTCGACGTGGAGATGCCGGGAGTCGTCGACCCGCTGTCGCGGTCCGAGCGTCGGCGCGCGCCCCGTCCGGCGGCTCCGCCTCCGCTCGACGTCCCGAGTCGGTGAGCGGTGGGTTCGGCCAGCGGTCTGGCTAATTAATTGGCTACTTAGTATCGTCGCGGGCATTTATCTCTCGCGGAGGACTGCCGTGACCACCCTGGACCGCAGCACGACCAGGCCGGACCTTGGACTGAGCAACGTCTCCGGGGCGCGCACCGTGCATACGTTCTGCCGGTACTGCCTCGCGGGTTGCGGCGTCGAGGTGACGGTGCGGGACAACCGCGTCCAGCGCATCGCGCCGGACAAGGCGAATCCGTACACCTGGCACGACTTCTGCGCGAAGGGCCGCACCGCGAACGAGGTCGTGGAGCATCCGCGACGCATCCTCACGCCGATGAAGCGCGTCGGCGACGACTACGTCGAGGCGACCTGGGACGAGGCGATCGCCGACATCGCCGCCCGGATGACGAAGCTCATCGCCGAGGAGGGTCCGGACACCGTCGGCGTCTATTGGGGCAACCCGGCCGGGTTCTCGATCCCGAACGTCGTGTTCCAGAACGGCTGGCTCGACGCGATCGGGACGATGAGCCGCTACTACGTCGGTTCCGTCGACCAGAACGCCATGCACGTGGTGGCGACCGCGATGTACGGATCCCAGCTGTTCGCCCCGATCGGCGACATCGACAACAGCGACTACTTCCTCCTGCTCGGGGCCAACCCGGCCGTCAGCGCCTGGGGGTGGGCCGACGGCACCGTGCCCGACGGGTGGCGCCGCTGCCTGGAGCGGCAACGAGCCGGGGCGCGGATCGTCGTCGTCGACCCGGTGCGGACCGAGACCGCGCGGAAGGCCGACGATCATCTGCGGGTGCGTCCCGGGCAGGACTGGGCGCTGTTGCTGGGCCTGATCAAGGTCGTGCTCGACGAGGGGCTGGAGCACCGCGGCGACTGCGATCCGACCACGGGCCTGGCGACCGGCGTCGACGACCTGCGCGGCCTGGTGCGCGAGGTCGACCTCGACGACCTGGCGGCGCGGTGCGAGGTCGCGCGAGCGGACATCGAGCGGATCGCGCGGGAGTTCGCCAACGCCCGAACCGCGATGGCGATCACCCGCACCGGCGTCGCGCACCACGAGACCGGCACCATCGGCGAGTGGCTGGGCCACGTCCTCAACGTCATCACAGGACGGATGGATCGCCCCGGCGGTCGGCGCTACCAGCGGGGGTACGTCGACAGTTTGAGGATCTGGGACGTGATGGCGAAACCCATGACGCACCGGTCCCGGGTCCAAGGACGCCCGATGGTAGCCGGCCACCACGGCCTGGACGAGCTTCCCGACGAGATCACCACCCCAGGTCGTGGGCGGGTCCGTGCTCTCGTCATCAACGCCGGCAACCCCGTGGTCTCCGGGCCGGACGGTGCCAAGCTCGATGCCGCCCTGGCGCAACTCGACCTCCTCGTCGCCGTGGACCTGGTGCAGCGAGAGAGTCACCGGCACGCGCACTGGCTGCTGCCCGGCGTGCACTGGCTCGAACGTGACGACCTGTTCTCCCTGACCAGCGGCCTGCAGGACGGATCGTTCGTGCAGTACGGGCGCAAGGTCGTCGAGCCGCCACCGGGTGCGCGGGAGGAGTGGCGCTTCTATTGCGACCTCACGCTGGCGATGGGCAGGCCGCTCTTCGGGTACCGGGGGGTCAACACGGCGGTCCGGACCTCACGATGGCTCGCGCGGTGGACCGGGCGTCCGGGACTCGCCTTCTCGCCGCGCTGGATCGATCGGCTGCTGGTCGCAAGCGGCCGCACCGTGAAATGGCGCGACGTCATGCGGTCGCGGCACGGCCTGGTGTACGGGGAGCGTCAGTTCGGCAGGCTTCGGGAAGCCCTCAAGACCCCAGACCGGCGGATCCACGCCGCACCATCGGAGTTCCTCGACCGCACGCGTGAGCTCCTGCGGACCCCGGCGCCGGCGCCGCCGCCGCAGTATCCGTTCCTGCTCGGGAACCGTCGCCATCGGCACTCGATGAACTCGTTCCTCAACGACCTGCCCGGCCTGCACCGCGGCTGTCGGCACAACGCCGCGGTCCTGAATCCCGAGGACGCCGCCGAGCTCGAAATCGCCGAAGGCGACCTGGTGCGGGTCTTCTCCGCGGTGGGGGAGATCGAACTGCCGGCGACCATCAGCGACGAGCCCCGCCGGGGCCTGGTGCTCGTCGACCACGGTTGGGGGTCCCGGGTCTTCGACCCTCGCGGCGGTGCTCCGGCCCAGTCGTACGGCGTGAACCGGAACCTGCTCGTCGACGCTTCCCGCCTCGACCCGCTCTCCCAGACACCGGCGCTCAGCTCGGCCTGGGTCGGCGTCGCCAAATCTGCCAGGAGCTCGGTGTGACCACCGTCGACCGTCCGGCCGACGTCGGGGAAGAGGGTCTCGACGCCAAGCGCACCGTGCACACCTTCTGCCGGTACTGCATGGCCGCGTGTGGGGTCGACGTCACGGTCGCCGGCAACCGCGTCTTGAAGATCTCCGCCGACCGGGCGAATCCGCACACCTGGAAGGACTTCTGCGCGAAGGGCCGCACCGCGCACGAGCTCGTCGAGCATCCCCGGCGCATCCTCAACCCGATGAAGCGCGTCGGCGACTCCTACGCCGAGGCGAGTTGGGACGAGGCGATCCGCGACATCGCCCGGCGGATGAACCAACTCATCGCCGAGGACGGCCCCGACACTGTCGCCTGCTACTGGGGGAACCCAGGGGGATTCTCGGCCTCCAACGTCGTCTTCCTCAACGGGTGGCTGGACGCGGTCGGGACGCGGAGCCGCTACTTCGTGGGCTCCGTCGATCAGAACGCGATGCACGTGGTCGCGGCCGCGATGTACGGGTCTCAGCTCATGGCGCCGGTCTCCGACATCGACAATTGCGACTACTTCCTGCTGGTCGGGTGCAACCCGGCCGTCAGCGCGTGGGGCTGGGTGGAGACCGTGCCGGGCGGTTGGCGGCGCTGCCTCGAACGCCAGCGCGGCGGCGCGCGGATCGTCGTCGTGGACCCGACCCGCACCGAGACCGCGGAGAAGGCGGACGTCCACCTGCGCGTCCGGCCAGGCCAGGACTGGGCCCTGCTGCTCGGCATGGTCAAGGTCATCCTCGACGAGCGGCTCCAGCACGAGGAGGACTGCGCCGAGCTCGCCCTCGGCGTCGACGACCTCCGGTTCCTGGTGCGCGACGCCGACCTCGACGACCTGGCGGCGCGGTGCGAGATCCCGCGTGCCGAGATCGAGCGGATCGCGCGCGAGTTCGCGACGGCGAGGACGGCGATGGCGGTCACGCGCACCGGCGTCGCGCTCCACGAGGCCGGGACGATCGGGGAGTGGCTCGGTCACGTCCTCAACGTCATCACCGGACGGATGGACCGTCCCGGTGGCCGGCGTTACGAGCAGGGCTACGTGGACAGCCTCAAGCTCTTCGACATCTGGGCCAAGCCGACCTTGCACCGTTCGCGGGTCTCCGGCCGGGAGATGGTCGCCGGCCACCACGGCCTCGACGAACTGCCGGACGAGATCACCACCCCCGGCAAGGGCCGCGTCCGTGCCCTGGTGATCGACGCCGGCAACCCGGTCGTCTCCGGGGCGAACGGTGACAAGCTCGACGCCGCCCTCGCCCAGCTCGACTTGCTCGTCGTGCTCGACCTCGTCCAGCGCGAGAGCCACCGGCACGCCCACTGGCTGTTGCCGGTCGCGCACTGGCTCGAGCGCGACGACCTGCACTCGCTGACCAGCGGCCTGCAGGACCGGCCATTCGTGCAGTACGGCCACAAGGCGGTGGACCCGCCGCCGGGCGCTCGCGAGGAGTGGGAGATCTTCACCGACCTCGCGCTGGCCATGCGCCGACCCTTCTTCGGCTACCGCGGGGTGAACACACTCGTGCGGACGAGCCGATGCCTGGCCCGGCGGACCGACCGCCCCGGACTGGCGTTCTCCCCGCACTGGGTGAACCGTCTCTTGGTCATGTTCGGTCGCAAGCTGCGATGGCGCGACATCATGGCCAAGCCGCACGGCTGGGTGTACGGCGAGCGCGAGTTCGGCAATCTCCGCAAGGCCCTGCGCACCCCGGACAAGCGGATCCACGTCGCGCCGCGCGAGTTCCTGGCGCGCACCCGTGAGCTGATGGCCGGTCAGCACCCAGCCGCGCCGGAGGGATTCCCGTTCCTGCTCGGCAACCGCCGGCACCGGCACTCGATGAACTCCTACCTCAACGACCTGCCGAGTCTGCATCGCTCGGAGCGGCGAAATGTCGCCGTGCTCACGCCGGAGGACGCGGCGGAACTCGGCATCGCCGAGGGTGACCTGGTCCGCGTCTGGTCGCCGGTGGCGGAGATCCGGCTGCCTGCCGCGATCAGCAACGAGCCCCGGCGCGGTTCGGTGCTGGTCGACCACGGGTGGGGTTCACGCGTCTTCGACCCGCGCGGTGAGGCCGAGCCCCTCGTATACGGCGAGAACCGCAACCGGTTGGTGGACGGCGCCGACCTCGATCCGTTGTCGCAGACCCCGGCGCTGAGCTCGACCTATGTCGCGGTCGCGAAGGCGTAGGCCGACGTTCCGGCGGTCCGACCGAAGACCACGCAGTTCGCCATCGAGTTCCCGCTGCCCACGTATACCGAACCGAGCACGCCGCCGGTGCACTCGCCGGCTGCGAACAGCCCCGGGACGCGGTCGCCGTGGGAGTCCAGCACCGCCGCGCTTGCGTCGATCCGCAGACCGGTCGAGGTGAGGGCGAGGATTCCGCGGCGCAGTTCGACCGCGTAGAAGGGCGGCTGGTCGAGCGGGTGGAGGAAGCGGGCCTCCTTGCCGAACTCGGGATCGGCGCCGGCGCCGGCGTAGCCGTTGTAGCGCCGGACGGTCGCCACCAGGCCGTCGGCGTCGATCGACACCGCGTTCGCGAGCTGCTCCAGCGTCGGGGCCTGGGCGACCTTGCCCAGCGCGATCATCTCGTCGAGCAGGGGCTCCACCCAGTTGGAGTTCGTCGCCGCCTCCATGCCCGGCACCGCCTGCTTGTACTGCAGAGGAAGTCCGGGCTGGGCGGCCTTCTTGGCCGCCGCGTCGAAGATCGCGAAGAACGGCCCGTGCCGGCGGTGGGCCATCTCCATCGAGGCGTACGACGTCGACTCGTCGACCCGGCGCTGCCCGCTGCGATCGACCAGCACCAGCCAGCCAGGGAAGTAGACCTCGAGATTGCGGTAGAAGCCCGGGGTCAGCAGCGCCAGGCACCGGTCGTGGCCGACGACGTCGGCGCCGACCTGCGCGCCCAGCCGCAGGGCGTCGCCGCGCGACCCCTCGGCGCCGATGTACCAGGCGGCGGAACCCGCTGCGGCCAGCGACGGCAGATGTTTGGTCCACAACGCCGGGTTGGCGCCGAAGCCACCCGCCGCCAGGACGACGGCGCCCGCGCGCACGGTTTCGTCGCCCGCCCGGATGCCGCACACGGTGTTGTCCTCGACCACGAGGTCGGTGACCCGTTTGCCGAGCGCGATGTCGACTCCGCGCTCCTTGATCGCCCGCAGCAGCACCTTGACGATGCCGGCGCCGCCGCGGGTCGGTACGTGGGAGCGGGGGACGCTCTCCTCGGCGGCGTAGACGAGGTGGTCGAGGAACCGCACACCGAGCTCCTGCAGCCATTCCACGGCCGGGCCGCTGTTCTCGGCGAGGTGGCGCACGATTCCGGGCTCGATCGCGCCCTGGTTGAGATTGGAGTAGTCCCGGTACAGCGCCTCGGCGCTGTCGGTGAGGCCGCAGCGGCGCTGCACGCTCGTGTCCGCGGCCATGATGATGCCGCCGGAGAGATTGGTCGAGCCGCCGGGCATCGACTCGGATTCCACCAGCAGGACGTCAGCCCCGGCGTCGGCGGCTTCGAGGGCGGCGCACAAGCCGGCCGCCCCGGTGCCGACCACGACCACGTCGACTTCGATTCCGGGTTCTCGGGCCATGTGCGCGACCTCCGTAGATTATTAAGTGAAGACTTAGTATAGTGCTTCGTGGGGGTTCGAAGGGAAGTGCACATGTCGTCGGATTCCACTCTCTCGGAGCTGGAGTCGTTCCGCACCGAAGCGCGCGAGTGGCTGGCGTCGCGGCTCGAGAGGCGTCCGAAGCGGGAGCTCGCGGTCCAGGAATGGGGTGTGGGGTCCGACTCGGTCGAGGTGTTCCCGAGCATCGATGCCGAGGCCGAAGCGGCGTCCGTTCGCGCGGCGGCCGCGTGGCAGGCCGAGAAGTACGACGCCGGTTACGGCGCTCTCACCTGGGACTCGGCCTTCGGTGGCCGCGGACTTCCCTCAGCCTATGAGCGTGCCTTCCGGGCGGAGGAACGCGCGTTCGCCGTGCCGGCCGAGTCCGAACTGATGGCCGTGACCCTGGGTCTCATCGCCCCGACGATCCGCCGCCACGGCAGTGCGGAACTGTGTGCCGAGGTGATCCCGTCCCTGCTGCGTGCTGACGCCATCGCGTGCCAGCTGTTCTCGGAGCCGGGTGCGGGGTCGGACCTGGCCTCCCTCTCCTGCTTCGCCGAACGGGCGGGCGACGACTGGATACTCAACGGCCAGAAGGTCTGGACCTCCGGCGCCGGGGTGGCGACCTTCGGAGAAGCGATCTGCCGCACCGACCGAACCGCCGGCAAGCACGCCGGGATGACGGCCTTCCTCGTGGAGATGGACGCGCCGGGCGTGGAGGTCCGGCCGATCCGACAGATGACCGGCGGAGCCTCCTTCAACGAGGTGTTCCTCACCAACGTCCGCGTGCCCGACCGCCGCCGGATCGGCGCGGTGGGCGAAGGCTGGACCGTCGCCCTGACGACGCTGAGCTTCGAGCGCGGATCGTCCCAGCACGCCGCGCCCGGCGGCTCGTTCCGGCGGCTACTCGAACTTGCGCGGCATCTCGACCGCACCGACGATCCGCTGGTGCGCCAGGAACTGATCGAGGTCTACACACTCAACCGCATCCTCGACTACACCAACCGGCGAATCGGGGCGGCGGCGCGCGCCGGGGAGGCACCGGGGCCGGAGGGGTCGATCCGCAAGCTCGCCTGGGTCCGCAGCCTGACCCGGACCGGCGAGGTCGCCCAGCGTCTGCTCGGCCCGCGGATCGCCGCCGACACCGGCGAATGGGGAACGTACGCCTGGTCCCAGCACCTGCTGGGCGCACCGGGTTACCGCATCGCGGGCGGCTCGGACGAGATCCAGCGCAACATCATCGCGGAGAAGGTCCTGGGACTTCCGCGCGATCCGGCTCCACCGGCGCGGCCCACGTGATCACGCGCGTGGAGCCCCTCGGCATCGATCTCGACGTCGAGGAGGGTGAGACCGTCATGGAGGCGGCGCTCCGGCACGGGTATCGCTGGCCGACGATCTGTGGGGGCAACGCCACCTGCGGGGTGTGTTGCCTGGAGGTCCTGCGGGGCGCCAACCACTGCGCACCCCCGGGAGCGCGGGAGCTCGAACGGCTGGCCGCGATCGGCATGCCGGCCGCCGAGAACGGGGCGCGGCGACTGGCGTGTGAGCTCCGGGTCCAGGGCCCGATCGTGGTGCACATGCCGGGCGTGCGGGCGGCGGTCGCGCGATGAGCGACTTCGCGACGATCACCTACGACGTGGCGCCCACCGGCGTAGCCCGCATCGTCCTGAACCGTCCGGACGCCGCGAACGCGCAGAGCCGGCAGATGCTCTACGAACTGAGCGCAGCGTTCGACCGCGCCGCGCAGGACAACGACGTCAAGGTCGTGATCCTGGCCGGTGCCGGCAAGCACTTCTCCGCCGGGCACGACCTGCGGGACCGTGCGCCGATGAGCGACTTCGAACCAGTCGGCTGCTGTGGCGGTTTCGACCTGCCCGGCGCCGAAGGGTGGATGGCGACCGAGCAGGAGATCTATCTCGGCCTGTGCTGGCGGTGGCGGAACTTCCCGAAGGCGACCATCGCCGAGGTGCAGGGCAAGGTGATCCTCGGCGGCCTGATGTTGGCGTGGGTGTGCGACCTGATCGTCGCGAGTGACGACGCCGAGTTCTCCGACACGGCCGTCGGCTTCGGCATGAACGGTGCCGAGTTCTTCGTGCACCAGTGGGAGATGGGAACACGCGTCGCCAAGGAGATGCTGTTCACGGGCGAACCCATCACCGCGCGGCGTGCCTACGAGATCGGCATGGTCAACCGGGTCGTCCCGCGCGACGAACTGACGGAGGCGACGGAAGCGCTCGCCCGCAAGATCGCCGCTCAGCCCACCATGGGGATCAAGCTGGCGAAGCAGTCGGTGCACGACGCCCTCGACGCCCAGAACCAGTGGACGGCGGTGAGCGCCGCGTTCGGCCGGCATCAGTTGGGTCATTCGCACAACATGCAGGTGCACGGCCGGCCGATCGACCCCGCGGGCCTGGCGCCCCTGCGCCGCAAGAGCTCGCCCTAGCGGCCCAGGAACCGCGGCTCACGGCGCTCGCTCGCCGCGTGCACGCCTTCGGCGAAGTCCGAGGTCGTCCGGCAGAGCTGCTGCGCGCTGTGCTCGCGTGCGGTCGCGTCCCGGACGGCGTCCCGCAGACCGGCTCGCATGGTCCGACGGATGGCCTGCACCGCGATCGGTCCGTTCGCGGCCAGGGCAGCGGCGAGCGCCACCGCCTCCTGGCGAACCTCGCCCTCGGGGGCCAACCGGTCGCACAGCCGGATCCGCAGCGCCTCCTCGCCGTCGACGGTTCGGCCCGTGCACAGCAGGTCCAGGGCGAGCTGATCACCCACCACCCGCGGCAGTGTGACGGTGAGACCGAAACCGTGGTGGATGCCCAACCGGGCGAAGTTGCAGCGGAACCGGGTGGACGGCCCGGCGACCCGGAAGTCCGCGGCGAGGGCGAGCCCGAACCCGCCACCGATCGCGGAACCCTGGACGGCGGCGACGAGCGGAACGTCGATCTCGAACAGCGGGAGCCCGGCGGCGTAGAGGGTCGCGGTGTCGAAGGAGTCCCCGTCCGGGCCGGCGAAGTCGGCGCCGGCGCAGAAGTGCCGGCCCGAGGACGCGAGCACGACGGCCCGGCACTCCGGCCGGGCCGAGGCTTCGGCACAGGCGTCGGCGACGGCTCCGATGAGCGCTGCGTCGAAGTAGTTGTGCGGCGGCCGGGAGAACTCGACGACGCAGACGTGGTCGATGGCCTCGATCGAGACGGTCATGGGGTGCTCACCTTGTCCGGAACTAATTAAGTCATTAGTATCTAACCATGCGTGGCCCGGCCTACGACTTCGAGCTGACCGAGCTCACGGAGCAGGAGCAGGAACTGCAGCGGACGGTACGGGCGTTCGTGGCGGAGCAGGCGCACCGCTGGCAGGGCACACCCGGGCTCGGCATGGGAGCCGCGGCCGACCGGGAGTTCTCGAAGCTGCTCGGGGCCCGAGGCTGGCTCGGGATGGGGCTGCCGGTCGCCTACGGCGGCGGTGGTCGATCGATGGTGGAGCGCTTCGTCGTCGTCGAGGAACTGTTGCGCGCCGGGGCACCCGTTGCGCACCACTGGTTCGCGGACCGGCAGAGCGGGATGGTCATCGCCAAGTACGGGACCGAGGACCAGAAACGGCGCTTCCTCCCGGGCATCTGCGCGGGCGAACTCGCCTTCTGCGTCGGGATGAGCGAACCGGACTCCGGCAGCGACCTGGCGTCGGTGACGACGCGGGCCGTGCCCCACCGGTCGGGGTGGCTGCTGAACGGCACCAAGGTGTGGACCAGCGGCGCCCAGTACAGCGACTGGATGATCGCTCTCGTCCGCACCAGCGCCGAGGCCGATCGTCATGCCGGCCTCAGCCAGGTTCTCGTCGACCTGCGCGCGCCCGGGGTACGGGTCAGCCCGATCCAGTTGCTCACGGGCGAGTCCGACTTCTGCGAGGTGAGCCTCGTCGACGTCTGGATCGGTCCGGATCAGGTGCTCGGCGTGGTCGGGGAGGGATGGGCCCAGGTCACGTCGGAACTCGCCTACGAACGGTCCGGGCCCGAGCGATGGCTCTCCACCTACCTCGTCCTTGAGGCGTTCCTGCGCGCGCAGAGCGGCGATCCGGACCCCGAGGCCCTGAGCGTCATCGGTGAGATGACGGCGCGGATGTGGGCATTGCGCCTGCTCTCCCTGTCGATGGCGCGCGCGCTCGACGCCGGCCGGCTGCCGGTCGTCGAGTCCTCGATGGTCAAGGAGATGGCGACCCGGTTCGAACAGGAGCTGCTCGGGCGGATCCAGGAGCTCGTCGACGTCGAGCCGGACCTGACCTCAGACGTCGACTTCGAGCGTCTGCTCGGCCGTGCGGTGCTGGCCGCGCCGATCTTCACGCTGCGCGGCGGCACGATCGAGATCCTGCGCACCGTCGTGGCCAAGGGGCTCTGCCGTGGCTGACCCGTTGCTGCTGTCCACGGTCGACGACCTGCTCGCCGACCTCTGCACCGCCGAGGCCCTCGCCGGGGCTGAGCAGGACGGCTGGGCCGGCCCGATCTGGGACGCGGTCGAGGAGATGGGTCTGTCGCGCCTCGGGATCGACGAACAGAGCGGTGGTGTCGGTGGGGAGTTCGCCGACGCGATCGCGGTGCTCGGTGTGGTCGGCCGGTACGCGGCGCCGGTTCCGCTGGCGGAGAGTGTGCTGGCCGGATGGCTGCTGTCGTCCGCCCGCCTCGTGCTGGGGCCCGGCCTGACGACGGTCGTGCCCGGGCGGCCGGAGGACACGGTTCGTCTCGAGGGCGGCGCTCTGAGTGGCGACTGGCACCGCGTGCCGTGGGCCCGGCGGGCGGGCCACGTCGTCGCCCTCGTCGAGGACCGTGACAGCTGGTGGGTCGTGCGGGTCGACGCTGCGGCGTGCGACGTCGAGCACCGGGCGAACCTGGCCGGAGAGCCCCGCGACACCCTGCGGCTGGATCGCGTGGGGCCGCTGGACCTCGTGCCGGCACCGGTCGGCGCGCGGCCCGCAGACCTGCGAGCCCGCGGTGCACTGACGCGGGCCGCGATGATGTCCGGCGCGCTCGACGCGATCGGCCGGCTGACGTCTTCTCACGCCCAGGAGCGGCGCCAGTTCGGCCGCGCGCTGTCGAGCTTCCAGGCGGTGCAGGCCCACCTCGTCGTGGTCGCGCAGCAGGCGGCGCTGGTCGCCATGGCCACCGGCGCCGCGGCACGGGCGCTCGAACGCGGTTCCGGGACCTTCGAGATCGGTGCGGCCAAGGTCCTCGCCGATCGAGCCGCGGGCGTCGCCACCGCCGCCGCGCACCAGACCCACGGAGCCATCGGTATGACGTACGAACACCACCTCCAGCACCTGACGCGACGACTGTGGTCGTGGCGGCAGGAGTACGGCCGTGCCCGCGAGTGGTCGAGCCGGCTCGGGTGGTCGTTGCACGCCGCCGGGGCGGACCACCTCTATCCGGTCGTCGCCGGAACGCCAGGAGGTCGATGACCGTGGCGCCGGACTACCAGCAGGTCGTGGTCGCCGAACGCGTCGAACTGGCCCAGGGCGTGGTCGGTCTGACGCTGCACGCAGTGGATTCGGCCCCGTTGGCGCCCTGGACGCCCGGGGCCCACATCGACATCCGGCTGCCGTCCGGACTGATCCGTCAGTACTCGCTCTGCGGTGATCCGCAGGATCGGCAGGCCTACCGCATCGCCGTCCTGCGCGCACCGGACTCGCGCGGTGGCTCCGTGGAGGTCCACGAACGCTGCGCGGTCGGTGACGAGCTGGCGGTCAGCGTGCCACGCAACCACTTCCCGCTGGAAGCCGCTCGTCGGCACCTGTTCATCGCCGGCGGGATCGGCATCACGCCGCTGCTCCCGATGGTTCGTCAGCTCGCCGCGGCCGGTGGCGACTGGGAGCTGCTCTACGGCGGACGCAGCCGGAGCTCGATGGCCTTCCTGGACAAGCTCGACGGGCCCGTCGACGTCGTGCCGGAGGACGAGTTCGGGTTGCTGCCGCTGGACGCGTTCCTGGAGAAGGCCGGGTCGGGTGACCTCGTGTACTGCTGCGGTCCGGAGGCGTTGCTGGCCGCCGTGGAGGCCCGGTGTGCCCATCTGCTGGAACCCGGTGCCCTTCGGGTGGAGCGGTTCTCCGGCGCCGGGGCCGGAGCACGTCAGGACGACCCGACGGCGAACGAGGCCTTCGAGGTCGTGCTGAACCGCCGCGGAGTGGTTGTCGAGATTCCGCCGGCGCGCTCGGTGCTAGAGGTGCTGCGCGAGATCGACCCCGAGCTCCCGTTCTCGTGCGAAGAGGGTTACTGCGGGACCTGCGAGACCGCCGTGCTGGCCGGTACACCGGATCACCGCGACACGCTCCTGACACCGGAGGAGCGTGCGGACGGATCCTCGATGATGATCTGCGTGAGCCGTGCCCTGACCCCCCGGCTGACTCTCGACCTGTAGATCGCGCGCGGGTCGGGCGGGGTTGTCAGCCCAGCGGCCGCAGAATAAACTAAGTAATCACTCAAATCTGAGGACGAGGTGCGGAGTGGGCAAGCTCGACGGCAAGGTGGCCTTCATCACCGGTGCTGCACGCGGCCAGGGACGGTCTCACGCCCTGCGACTGGCCGAGGAGGGCGCCGACATCATCGCGGTCGATCTCTGCGGGCAGCTCGACAGCGTCGAGTACCCGATGGCGACGCCGGAGGACCTCGAACAGACCGTCAAGCTCGTCGAGGACCTCGACCGCCGCATCGTCGCGCAGCAGGCCGACGTCCGTGACTTCGACGCTCTGCAGGCCGCCCTGGACGCCGGCGTGGCCCAACTCGGGCGCGTCGACATCGTCCTCGCCAATGCCGGCATCATGCCGGTCACCGGAGCGGTCGGCCGCGAGCGCAGCGCCTGGATCGACGCCATCGACGTCATGCTCACCGGCGTGTACTACACGATCGAGGTCGCCGTTCCGACCCTCATCGCCCAGGGTGACGGCGGCAGCATCGTCATCACCTCCTCGACCGCGGGGCTGAAGGCGATGAGCAAGACGCCGGCGACCGCCACCCCGGGTCTGCTCGGCTACACCGCGGCCAAGCACGGTGTGGTGGGGCTGATGCGCAGTTACGCGAACGCGCTCGCCCAGTACCGGATCCGGGCGAACACCGTGCACCCGACGGGGTGCAACACCCCGATGGTCGCCAACGCGGCGTTCGGGGAGTGGATCGGGGAGAACCCGGACATGGTGGGCAACCTGCAGAACCTGCTCCCGGTCGAGATGCTCGAAGCCGTGGACGTGTCCAACGCGATCGCGTGGCTCGTGTCCGACGAGGCCCGGTACGTCACCGGCGTCACGCTTCCCGTCGACGCGGGGTTCACGGCGCGTTGAGCGCGTTGGAGACCGACGCGCCGGTGGCGGCGCCGCCCGCCTGGGGGACCGAGGTCCGCCGGCGCACCGGCCGCCACCCGGAGTACCTGGTCTGGGAGCCGCGCAAGCACCGGCTGAGTGAGCTCCTCGCCGACTCCGAGTTCTGGGGCGACCGCGAGTTCCTGGTGCAGGGCGAACGCCGGGTGTCGTTCGCCGAGCACGGCCTGCTCGTCGACCGGGCGTGTCGGGAACTGCGTCGCCACGGCGTCGGCGTGGGCGACCGGGTCTTCCTGCTGTCCGGCAACCACGTCGAGACGATCGTCCTGTGGTGGGCGGCGCAGTGCGTCGGCGCGCTTCCCGTTCTCGGCAACAGCTGGTGGAGCGAGGCGGACGTGGCCACCGCGATCGACGAACTGACGCCTCGTCTGGTCGTGACGGACGGCAAGCGCCGCGGCAGCGTCCCGGCCGCGGTGCCGACCTTCCTGCTGGAGGAGCTGTGCCCCGCCGAGGGCGAGGCACCGCGTGACTGGGACGAGACCGGCGACGAGGACGACCCGGCCACCGTCATCTTCACCTCGGGGACCACCGGTCGGCCGCGTGGTGTGGTCCTCTCCCACCGTGCGGTCATCGCCAACGTTCACAACCTGCTCCACGACACCGGATCACTGCCGCAGACCATCGGGCCCGAGCGACCGATCCAGATCAGCATGCTGGGGGTGCCGTTCTTCCACCTCTCGGGTCTGCAGTCGGTGGTGATCGCACTCGTCACCGGGGGAAGGCTCGTCTTCCCGCCACCGGGTCCGTTCGACGCCAAGGCGACCCTGGAGCTGATGGCGGCCGAGCGGCTCACCTTCTTCGCCGCCGTGCCCACGGTGATGGGCCGTCTGGTCAACCACCCGGACTTCGGCAACTACGACTTCTCCTCGATCCGCGCGGCGACCATGGGGGGAATGGCTGTACCGCCCGCGCTCGTCGAGCGGGTGCGAGCGGCGTTCCCGAACGTGAAGCGCAACGTCTCCACCATGTACGGCCTGAGCGAGACCGGGGGCGCCGTGACCCGGTGCTCCGGGCCGGCCCTCGCCGAGCGCCCCTGGTCGTCCGGCGCCCCGCTGCCGGTGGTCGAGGTGCGGATCGTCGACGCCGACGCGGAGGGCGTCGGGGAGATCGAGGTCCGCTCACCGGCCAACATGACCGGCTACTGGGACGGGTCGCACACGGCCCTGGTCGATCCGGACGGTTGGCTCCGGACCGGCGACCGCGGCCGGCTGCGCGACGGGCACCTCGAACTCGTCGGCCGGTCGAAGGACGTCGTCATCCGCGCCGGCGAGAACATCGCCGCCCCGCACGTGGAGGCCGGTCTGCTCCGCCATCCCGCCGTCGCCGAGGTCGCCGTCGTGGGCCTGCCCCACCCGGACCTCGGCGAGCAGGTCGCGGCGGCGGTGGTGCCGGCCGACGGAGCCGACGTGTCCGTCGACGACCTGCGTGACTTCGCCCGCGCCCAGTTGTCCTCGTTCGAGGTCCCGAGCGCGTGGTGGATCCGAAACGAGCCCTTGCCGACCAATGCCGGCGGCAAGGTCCTCAAGTCCGAGCTCCTGCGCACCTGGCCCTCGGCCGGTTAGGAAACGCGACCTCATGCATCAGATCACTTTCTCCCGCCCCCGCGACCGGATGATCAACGCGCTGTTGCCCGCGCAAGCGGAACACAACGGCGACGCCACCTGGCTCATGTTCGGCGACCGGTCCTACACCTTTGCCCAGGGCGAGGCGGAGGTCATCGCCCAGGCCACGGGTCTGGCTGCGCTCGGGCTGCGTCAGGGCGACATCGTCGCCCTGATGATGGACAACTCCGACGCCTACGTCTTCACCGCGCTCGCGTTGGCGCACCTCGGCGCGGTTCAGGTGTCGATCAACACCGCGTACCGCGGGGAGTTCCTCCGGCGGATGCTGGAGGACTGCGCGCCGGTCATGCTGATCGCGGACGACCGGTACGGCGAGACGATCAGTGCGGTGCTGCGCGACGTCCCCGGCGTGAAGCAGGTCGTCGTCCACGGTGACGTCGACGCGTTCGACACCGCGGTCGACGTCCGGAGCGCGGCCGAGGTGGCCGCGCTGGGCGGCCCGCGCCCACCGGCGGCCGGGCGGCACACGGATCTGCTCTCGATCTCCTTCACCTCCGGCACCACGGGGCGCTCGAAGGGGGTCATGCAGTCCAACGCCTACTGGTGCAACGCGGCCATCGCGATGGCCGCCGGACGTGACATCCGCGCGGACGACGTCTTCCACCTCTGCACGCCGATGTTCCACTCGGGTGCCTGGCTGTTGAACCTGTACCCCTCGCTCATCTACGGCCTGCCGGTCGGGATGGAGTCACGGTTCTCCGTCGGTGACTACTGGTCGAGCGTCCGGCGCTACGGCGCCACCCAGCTGTTCACCCTCAGCGCGATGCACATGTGGATCGTGGCCCAGCCGGAACTGCCCGACGACGCCGACAACCCGGGCCGCGTGTGGACCGCGGTGCCCCTGCCTCCCGGCCTGGCCGACCGGATGAAGCAGCGCTTCGGCATCCAGGCGATGTTCTCCGCGTACGGGAGCACCGAGGCGATGCCCATGACGATCGGCAACGTCAACCGACCGGCGAAGGACGGGTCCTCCGGCTGGGCGCAGGTCAACCTCGAGGTCGCCATCGTCGACGACGACGACGTCGTTCAGCCCCCGGACACGGTGGGGGAGATCGTGGTGCGCCCGACCGCTCCGGACGCGGTCTTCAGCGGCTACTACCACCAGCCCGAGGCCACGCTCGCCACGATGCGCAACTACTGGTTGCACACCGGTGACCTCGGTCGGCTCGACGCCGACGGTGAGCTGTTCTTCGTCGACCGCAAGGCCGACTACATGCGCCGCCGCGGCGAGAACATCTCCTCGATGGAGGTGGAGCAGGTGGTCTGCCGGCACCCCGCGGTCGCCATGGCGGCGGTCCATCCCGTGCCGGCCGAGGACTCCGAGGACGAGGTCAAGCTCTGTGTCGTCCTCGCCGAGGGTGCCGAGATCGATCACCTCGAGCTCGCGAAGTACTGCGACCAGAACCTGCCCTACTTCGTCGTCCCCCGGTACATCGAGTTCCTCGACGAGCTGCCCCGTACCCCGACGGAGCGGGTGCAGAAGCACCTGCTGCGCGAACGTGGTGTCACCCCGACGACCTGGGACGCACAGGCCGCCGGCTTCACGGTGACCCGATGATCGAGCGCCCGGGACGGCCCCCCGTGATGGGTTCTCCCGAGATCGCGCAGCAACGTGTCCAGCAGCTGCTGGACAAGGAGCGTGATCCGGTGCCGCCCGTCCTGCGTGAGACCTCCTTCGCCGAGAACGTCGACCGACCGATCGACGTGGACCGGTACGTGTCGAAGGAGTGGCACGACCGCGAGGTCGAGCGCATGTGGAAGCGGGTCTGGCAGGTCGCGTGCCGGGAGGAGGAGATCCCGGAGCCCGGTGACAGCCTCGTCTACGAGATCGTGAACACGTCGCTGGTCATCGTCCGCACCCAGGACGGCACCATCCGCGCCTTCCACAACTCGTGCCTGCATCGCGGTCGACTGCTCCGCGAGGGACCCGGCTGCATCGCCGAGCTGCGGTGCCCGTTCCACGGCTTCACCTGGGATCTCGACGGGAAGCTCATCGACATCCCGAGTTCCTGGGACTTCCAGCACCTGGAAGGGGTCGACCTCAGGTTGCCCGAGGTCCGGGTGGCCTGCTGGGACGGCTGGGTCTTCGTCTGCATGGACCCGGAGACCGAACCGCTCGAGGAGTTCCTCGGGAACTTCATCCAGCACTGGAGCGCCTGGCCCCAGGCGAATCGCACCATCGGGATGCACATCGTCAAGCGCCTGACGTGCAACTGGAAGGTCGGCCTCGAGGCGTTCATCGAGTCGTACCACGTGGTCGCCACGCACCCGCAGTTGCTCATGTCGGTCGACGACGTCAACACGCAGTACGACACCTATCCGCCCGACGCGAAGTTCAACCGGATGATCAGCCCGCAGGCGGTCTCGAGCCCGCATCTCGGGCCGCCGCTGGACGACCAGGCGATCATCGACTCGTTGCTCAGCGGCAGCCGACGCCGTCCGCTGGAACCGGGGGAGACCGCGCGCGACCGGCTGGCCGCGGTCGTCAAGTCGGACTACAACCGGGCGGCGGGAACCGAGGTCCCGAGCTCGATCTCCGAGGCCATCGACGCCATCCAGTACTTCGTCTTCCCGAACTTCGTTCCCTGGGCCGGTCTGTCGCCGATCATGTACCGGTTCCGGCCCGACGGGGACGATCCGGCCCACGCGATCATGGACATCTGGTTGATGCAACCGGTCCCGGAGGGCCGGCCGCGGCCGCGGCCCCCGGCTCCGATCCACCTGGATCGGGACGAACCGTTCAGCTCACTCCCGGAGCTCGGACGCCTGGCCCTGATCTTCGACCAGGACATGGCGAACCTCGGACCGGTGCAGCGGGGACTGTTGGCCTCCGTCAAGCCGTCACTGGCACTCGCCTCGTACCAGGAGAGCCGCATTCGGCACTTCGCAGGAATGTTGGACCGCTATGTGGGGTCATGAGTTCACGACAACAGGGGGCGCACGATGAGTGATCCGGTCAAGGTCTGGCAGGACGGGTCGGTCGGACACCTGGTGATGTCACGCCCCGACAAGGCCAACTCGCTCTCGACGTCCATGCGGGAGCACCTCTGCGCGGGGTTGAAGAACCTCGATGCCGACCCGGACATCGACGTCATCGTGTTGAGCGGTGAGGGCCCGGCCTTCTCCTCCGGCGGCGACCTGCGCGAGCACGGGCCGAGCACGATGACGGTGGAGCAGGCCTGGACCATGCTCGCCAGCGGCATCGACCTGACCGAGTCCCTCGAGGGGATCTCCAAGCTCGTCGTCGCCCGAGTTCAGGGACCGGCGCACGCCGGTGGACTCCTGCTGTCGCTGTGTGCGGACATCACGGTCGCGGCCCGCACGGCACGCTTCCGGTGTCCGGAACTGCTGCGTGGCCGGCCGGATCCGTTCATCCCGTTGCGTCTGACCTCCAAGGTCGGCCGGGAGCGGGCCGCCGACCTGATGTACACGGCGAAGGAGATCGACGGGGTCGAGGCCGAGCGCATCGGACTGATCGCGCGTTGCGTCGACGAGGCGGACCTCGACACCGAGGTGGCCGCAGTGGTCGCGGCGATCCAGCGTACCGACCGAGCGAGCCGGACCGTGTGGAAGCGCACGCTCCACACGATGCGACCGACACCGAATGTCTGGGACTTCGCGCCCTACTTCACGTCGGAGGAGACGGCGCATCGCTCGTACCACTGGCGAACCAACGGCGTCGTACCCAAGGAGTAGGCACATGCCGACGCGCGACTATCAGCTCTTCGTCGGCGGCGAGTTCGTCGACGGCACCGCGTCCCGTCGCTTCGCCAGCGTGAATCCCGCGACCGGCGCGGAGGTGGCCTCCTTCGTCGACGGGACGGTCGCTGATCTCGAGGCCGCGGTGGCCGCGGCGCGGCGCGCCTTCGACGCCGGGCCCTGGCCCTCGATGCCGGTTGCCGAGCGGGCACAACGGCTGGGTCGGGTGCTGGAGATCCTGGGCGGACGAGTCCCGGAGCTCTCCGCCATCGAGTACCAGGACAACGGAGCGACGATCCGTCAGGCGACCTCGTTCATGGTGCCGGGTGCGCTGGGCTTCGCGATGGGGATCGCGGACCTCGCGACGAAGTTCTCGTTCACCTCCGGTCAGCCGGTGACGACCGGGCCGGTCCCCGGCGGACCGTTCGGTTCCACGACGATCAGCTACGAACCGCTCGGGGTAGTGGGTGCCATCACTCCCTGGAACGGACCGCTGATCCTGGCGATGTGGAAGGTCTGGCCGGCGCTCCTGGCCGGCAACACCGTCGTGCTGAAGCCGTCGGAACTGGCGCCGTCCACGGCGATGGAGCTGGCCCGGGCGTTCGCCGAGGCGGACATTCCCCCGGGGGTGCTCAACGTCGTCACCGGCGGCGGGACCGTCGGCGAGGCGCTGGTGTCCAGTGACCACGTCGACATGGTGACGTTCACCGGTGGCACCGCGACCGGTCAGCGGATCGCCCAGCTCGCGTCCGGCAACCTCAAGCGGCTGACTCTCGAGCTCGGTGGGAAGAGCCCGGCGCTCGTCCTGGACGATGTCGACATCGAATCGGCGGTCGACGGCGTGATCTGGTCCACCCTGTTCCTGTCGGGTCAGATGTGTACCTGCGCCTCCCGGGTCCTGGTGAACGCGCGCGTGCACGACGAGTTCGTCGAGCGTTTCGCCGCCCGGGCGGACAAGCTCGTGGTCGGGCCCACGGACGACTTCGCGACGGACCTCGGTCCGGTGGTGTCCGCGGCGGCCCGCGACCGCATCGAGGGCTACGTCCAACTCGGGACGGAGGAGGGTGCGGTCGCCGTGCTGCCGGGGGGCCGTCCGTCCGGGCTCGAGAACGGCTTCTACGTGAAGCCAACCGTGTTCGTCGGGGCGACACCCCGGATGCGCATCTCCCGCGAGGAGATCTTCGGACCGGTCGTCTCGATCCTGAAGGTTGCCGACGACGCCGAGGCGGTGCAGGTCGCCAACGACACGCAGTTCGGTCTGGCGGCCTCGGTGTGGTGCAACGACCGGCGCCGGGCGCTGGACGTGGCGGGGCGCGTCCGGGCGGGCACGGTGTGGATCAACGACCACAACATGCTCTCCCCGCAGACGCCCTTCGGCGGCATGAAGATGAGTGGCTCCGGCCGGGAGAACGGCGAGAGTGGCTTCAAGGCGTACCTGGAGGAGAAGGTCGTCTACCTCGACCTGACGCCGTCCAAGAACGAGCACCTGTGGGCGCTCGTGGCTCCCTGAGCCCGGCGCGTGAGCGGCCTTAGAGTTCAGGTGCGCGAACGCTACGAGCGGACTCCGGTCCCTTCCAGCAGGTGCCCGTGCAGCAGCTTCTTGAAGGCGTCGGCCGCCTGCCGGTGGGTGGCTCGGCTGGCGGTCGCGCCCATCTGCGACAGACCCGCCATCATCGCCATCAGCAGGGTCACGACATCTTCGGGCGTCGTGTCCGGCGCGAGCTCCTCCGGCGCGCTCGCGATCATCTTCTCGAACAGACGATGCAGCGCGCGGCTCTCCCGGCGAGTCTGTGCCGCCAGCCCTTCGTGCCGGTGGATCTCGATCGGAGCCACAGACGCGAAGGTCGCCAGGGACGGGTCGTCGACGTTCATCTGGACGACCACGTCCATGATCGCGCAGATCTTCGCGGCCAGGCCGTCAACGCCGTCGGTCGCGGTCTCGAACTTCTCGGTCACGTTCTCGAAGACGTCCTTATAGACCGTCAGGAACAGATCGTGCTTGGTCGGGAAGTAGTAGTACAGCGCGCCGATGGTGAGGTCCGCGCCCTCGGCGATCGCCTTCGTCGTGGTGCCGCTGTACCCGTTCTGGCCGAACTCGGTCCGTGCAACCTTCAGAATCCGAGCCCGCGTCACGGCGGAGTCCCCGGCGGGGGGACGTCCCAAGGGGACCGAGCCCGGAGATCCGTTCCTGGTCACTTTCCGTGGAGCGCGAGGGGTCCTGGCCATTCGGTCATGCTACCCACCATCGGCTTCGCAACAGGCAGGGAAAGAGCCACCTGGTTGACAATACTGAGCGCGTAGTTAATTATTCGGATGCGGCCTCACCGCGCCCAGAGACGAGGTCAGTAGTGACGTTGATTCCCACCACGCCGCCGAACCACCAACTTCGACCGTCCGAGGAGATGGATCGGCGCGAAGGCTGGCCCTACGCGTGCGAACCCACCGGGTGGTTCCAGCTCGCGTGGTCCGAGGAGGTCGGACCGAACGGCGTACTCGCAGCCGAAGCCTTCGGGCACCAGTTGGTCGCCTGCCGCGGCGAGGCCGGCGACCTGCGGGTGTACGACGCCTACTGCCCGCACCTCGGTGCGCACCTCGGCGTCGGCGGGGTGATGCGGGGGGACCGCCTGGCCTGCCCGTTCCACGGCTGGGAGTTCGACGCCGAGGGCCGCAACGCCTGCATCCCCTACAGCACCAAGGTGATGCCGAACCTGACCCTGAAGAGCTGGCCGGTCCGGGAGATCGACGGTCTGATCGTCGTCTGGCACGACGCCGCCGGCGGCGAACCGGCCTGGGAGCCGCTGCCGATCGACCACTGGGTGAAGGAGTTCGACTCCAGCGACTACTTCCCGCTCTTCCCGGCGGGGGTGCACCTCTGGCCGTCGGTTCGCCTGCACCCGCAGCTGGTCGTCGAGAACATCGTGGACTCGGCGCACTTCCAGTTCGTGCACGCCGCGGCGCACGGCAGCGTCATCATCGACTACGGCGCGGACGGCCACATCTTCCGCTGTTCGCAGCGCTTCGACGGGCGCAAGCCCGCCCAGCTCGACATGTGGGCCTTCGGTCTGGGCCTGATGCTCGGTGCCTTCAGCGTCGACGGCGAGCTCACCCACCTGGAGATCCAGGCGACGACGCCGCTGCTGGGGCAGCGCAGTGCCCTGCGTGGTTCGGTCTGGGTCCGGCAGGACCCGGCGTCCCCGGGAACGATGACCGACCGCATGAACGCCCTGATCGAGCTCCAGCACGACCAGCTCAACAACGACATCCCGATCTGGGAGAACATGCGCTACCGCGCGAATGCCCCGATGGCCCCCGAGGAGGCCCCGGCGTTCCGGGCGCTGCGCAAGTGGGCGGCGCAGTTCTACCCGGTGGGAGAGGCGTCGTGACGCAACGCGTCTCTCTCGTCGTCGGCGGCATCAAGGGCATCGGTGCGGCAACCACGCGGGTGCTCGCCGCGCACGGTCCGGTCTTCGCCAGCTACCTGAGTGACCACGCTGCCGCGCAGGCCTTCGCGCTCGAGATGAAGGAACAAGGTCTCGACGTCACGGTTCTCCCCTCCGACGTGCGGACCCGTGCGGGGGTGGCAGCACTCGTCGACGAGGTCGTCACGGCCGCCGGTGGCATCGACATCGTCGTGTTCGCCGCGGTCGCCGCGAAGCTGCAGAGTCCCCTGCGGGTGAGCGAGGAGACGTGGGCCGACGTGCTCGCCACGAACACGGCCCCTCTGCTCTGGCTGGGTCAGGAAATGGCCGAGCGCGGTCGCGACAACGGACGTCTGGTCGCCCTGACGTCACCGTGGTCGCACCGGTACGTCGAGGGCTACGGCGCCATCGGGCCGTCGAAGGCGGCGCTGGAGAGCCTGGTCGTCTACCTGGCCTCGGAGCTCGCGAAGAAGGGGACCACGGTCAACGCCGTGTCCGGGGGTCTCGTCGACACCCCGCTGATGCGGTCGCTGGTGCCGGAGAAGGAGATCGAGGCCCTGGCCCGGCGCACTCCGCTCGGGCGCATCGGCCGGCCGGAGGACATCGCGAACGCGGTCGACTGGGTCACCAGCGAGCGGGCCTCGTGGATGACCGGCCAGGTGCTCACGCTGGACGGGGGTTACTTCCTCCGATGACCGTCACCCCGTCACCCACCAAGACGGACCTTGCGTTCACCCAGGAACAGCAGGATCTCCGGTCGACGGTGCGTCAGTTCCTCGAGCACCACTCGTCGGAATCCGCGGTGCGGCGCGCCATGGAGACCTCGGAGGGGTACGACCCGCAGGTCTGGAAGAGGCTCAGCGTCCAGCTCGGCCTGACGTCGCTCGCCATCCCCGAGGAGTTCGGCGGCGCCGGGGGAGGAGCGGTCGAGACCGGCATCGTCTTCGAGGAGATGGGCCGAGCGTTGTTCTGCGGGCCCTACTTCTCGTCGGTCGCGATGGCGGCGAACCTGCTGCTGGCCCTCGGGGACCGGACGGCGATGACCAAGTACCTGCCGGGCATCGCGGACGGCTCGTTGCTGGTGGCGGTGGCGATCGCGGAGGACAGCGCCCAGTGGGGCGCCGGCAGCGTGACGCTGACCGCCCGCTCCACCGGCTCCGGCTGGCGCCTCGACGGACGCAAGATGTTCGTGCTCGACGGAGCTCTCGCCGATCTGGTGCTCGTGGTCGCCCGGACCGGCGACGGGCCGAGCGTGTTCGCCGTGCCTGGCGACGCCCCCGGCCTGGCCCGTCGGGAGATGAGCACCATCGACCTGACGCGGCGACAGGCCGGTCTGGAGTTGGCCGACGTCCCCGCGGAACTGGTGGGCGAGGACGGCGCCGCAGGACCCGCGGTCGAGCACATGCTCGACTGCGTGGCCGTCGCCCTGGCCGCCGAACAGGTCGGTGGAGCGTCACGGGCCATGGAGATGGCCAGGGAGTACGCGTGCACGCGGGAGCAGTTCGGCCGTCCCATCGGAACCTTCCAGGCCATCAAGCACCGCTGCGCCGACATGCTGGTTCAGGTGGAGTCCGCGCGGTCCCTGGCCTACTACGCGATGTGGGCGCTCGCTGACGGCGCGCAGGACGGCCCCCTCGCGGCGAGCATCGCGAAGGCCTACTGCTCCGACGCCTTCGCCTGGGTGGTCGCGGAGAACATCCAGGTCCACGGCGGCATCGGATTCACCTGGGAACACCCCGCACACCTGTACTTCAAGCGCGCGCAGACCTCACGCGTGCTCTTCGGGGATCCGGCCCATCATCGCGAGCTGGCCGCGCAGCGGCTGGGTCTCTAGTGCAAGGGATAGGGATGAGCACCAGTGTCGACGGGGCGGAGACGCCCAGTTCCGCGCAGCTGCGCGAGATGTACCTGACGATGAAGACCATCACCTTGGCCGACGACCGGCTGCGGGAGGAGGTCCGGGCCGGCGGGCTGAACGCGACCTTCTACCCGGTGCGCGGGCTCGAGGCCGTGTGCGCCGCGATGGGAGTGGTCCTGCGCCGGACCGACTACCTGGTCTCGACCTACCGCAATCTCGGCGACGCGGTGGCCAAGGGAGCGTCCCTGGACGCCATCGTCGCGGAGGCCTACGGGCGCATCACGGGGACGTCGAAGGGCAAGGGCGGCCCCATGCACCTGCAGGACCTCGAGGTCGGATTCATGATGACGACCGGAATCGTCGGTTCGGGCCTTCCGATCGCGACCGGGCTCGGCCTCGCCTCCCAGCTCGACGGCATCGACCGCGTGACGCTGGTGACCTTCGGCGACGGTGCCACGTCGATCGGTGCCTTCCACGAGGCGATGAACCTCGCGGCGCTCTGGCGGCTCCCGGTCGTCTTCCTCTGCCAGAACAACGGGTGGGCCGAGCACACGCCGGTCGCGGAGTACGCCGC
The DNA here is from genome assembly GCF_039525035.1 of Sporichthya brevicatena. Taxonomy (NCBI): domain Bacteria; kingdom Bacillati; phylum Actinomycetota; class Actinomycetes; order Sporichthyales; family Sporichthyaceae; genus Sporichthya; species Sporichthya brevicatena. Next base: position 74,727 of record NZ_BAAAHE010000049.1, on the reverse strand, counting down.
CAACCCGGACTTCGCGGGCCGGGCCGGGGGATACGGGGTGACGGCCTACAGCGTCGACGGCTTCGACCCGGTGGCGACCTGGAACACGTTGCGGAGCGCGGTCGACGCCGTCCGCGCCGGCGGGGGCCCCGCCTTCGTCGAGTGCCGGACCTACCGGCTGTCCGGGCACACCGGAGCCACCGACTACTCCTACATGCCCGCCACCGATTTCGACGCCGCCCTCGCCCGCGACCCGGCGCCGAGCTTCCGCGCCTGGCTGCTGGAGCGGGGCGAGGTCGACGAGGCAGCTGCGCAGGAGATCGACGAGCGAGCCGCCGCGCTCGTGAACGGTGCGTTCGAGTTCGCGAAGAGCAGTCCGCCACCGGAGCCGGCCGAGATGTTCACCGACGTGTTCGCGATGACTGCAGGGGTGTGACGATGAGCCAGACGGAAGCACCGGCCGGCCAGCCCACGAGCCAGCCCACGAGCAAGGCGATGAACACGGCCGCGGCGCTGCGCAACGCCCTGGACATCGCGTTGGGACTCGACGAGAAGGTCATCCTGCTGGGCGAGGACATCGCCGACCCCGCGGGTGGTGTCTTCAAGGTGACGAACGGCCTGTCCACCAAGCACGGCGCCCACCGGGTGCGCACCACGCCGATCGCCGAGCAGGCGATCGTCGGAGCGTCCATCGGGGCGGCTCTGGGCGGGTACCGGCCCGTTGCGGAGATCATGTTCTTCGACTTCGTGACCGTGGCCATGGATCAGCTGGTCAATCACGCGGCGAAGTTGCGCTACATGACCGGGGGAGCGACGCCGGTTCCGCTCACGGTGCGGACCACGGTCGGCAGTTCGCGCTTCGGTGCGCAGCACGCCCAGGAGCTCGAGGCGTGGTTCATGCACGTGCCGGGGCTGAAGGTCGTGATGCCCTCGACCCCGAGCGACGCCAAGGGCCTGCTGCTGTCCTGCATCTTCGATCCGGACCCCTGCCTGTTCGTCGAGCACTCGAACCTCCTGTTCTCGCCCAAGGAGGAGGTCGAGCTCGCGGACTACCGCATTCCCCTGGGCCGGGCGGCGGTGCGACGCGAGGGCCGGGACCTGACTGCGATCACCTACGGCGCGCAGGTCCGGACCGTGCTGAAGGCGGCGGAGAAGCTCGCCGAGCAGGGTGTCGAGATCGAGGTCATCGACCTGCGGACGTTGTCCCCGTGGGACTCGGAGACCGTGTTGGCCTCGGTTGCGCGGACCCGGCGGGCCGCGGTCGTGCACTCGGCGACCACCACGGCCGGCCCCGGCGCCGAGATCGCCGCGGTGATCTCCAGCGAGCTGTTCGGCGGCCTCGACGGACCCGTGCTGCGGCTGGGCGGAACCGACACGCCCGTGCCGTTCGCCGAGTCGTTGGTCAGCGTGCCCACGACGGCCCGAGTCGTGGCCGAGATCGCTGCGGCGGTGGGTGCCGGACCCCGGCCGCCGTAGTGTGACCACGGGCACATTTTTTCTTGACAGTGGCCCTGCGGCTAAATAAAGTAAGCTATCAATTTGTAGCGGACAGGACGTGCATGAGTATCGACGCGACGCCAGCGCGACCAGCTGACGCCACCGGCGTACCGGCTGGAGTCTCGACCGCCCGGACCACGGCTGTCTCACGGGACGTGCCCGCGCCCGCCGCGGGCCCGGCCTACGCCGCGGTCAATCCGGCGTACCCGAAGTCCTGGTGGATGATCGCATTCTCCTGCGACGTCAAGAAGAACCAGGTCGTACCGCTGAGGGTGCTGGAACGCGACCTCGTTCTGTGGCGTGACGGGAACGGCGTCGTTCACTGCCAGGCGGGCCACTGCCCGCACCTCGGTGCCCACTTCGGCTACGGGGGCAGCGTGGTCGACAACACGCTGCGCTGCGGCTTCCACGGGTGGCAGTTCGACGCGGAGGGCCGGGTCCACAGCCAGCCCGGGCCGGACGCGCCGCGCAAGAACGCCTGCCTGCCGAGCTACCGGGTCGTGGAGAAGCACGGCGCGCTGTTCCTCTGGAACGGGGCGGGTGAGCCGGACATCGATTTCCCGGACTTCCTGTCGTTCCTCAGCAAGATCGGCGCGACGCCGGACGACGTCACCTTCCACCATCACCGGTGGTTCCTTCCGTTCCCGGCAAAGTGGTTCGGCGAGAACCTCTGCGACGGCATGCACTTCGCGATCGCGCACGACACCGGCGCATGGGGCGACACGATCATCCACGCCGAGACCGCGACCACCATGGAGATGGAGAACGCGATCCACGAGCGGCGCCCCTGGCTCGGTGCCGAGAACATCGCCCGCCGCTTCGTCCGCCGCGAGGTCGTGAACCTGCTGACGCCGGTCTCGGACAACGTCATGTCGACGTGCTGGGGCGGGAGCATCCATCTCGTGCGGTTCGCCGGCCGGCCGCGGATCCTCGGCACGATCATCGCCTGCTGGCTTCCGGTCGACGCGGACACGCACTACGTCATGGACATCACTCTCGTGCCGAAGGTGAAGGTCCCGGTCGTCGGTAAGCCGATCGAGAAGCTCACCGGTTTCGTCGCGGGCCTCGGCAACTGGTCCACGGCGATCCAGGACGCGGGCCTGATGATGCACCGCCGCGAACCCGAGAACCCGCCCTACTCGAAGGAAGACCGCGGGCTCATCCGCTTCCGCCGGTTGTGGGACAGCCGCATCGAGAGTCAGTACCAGCTGGAAGGCGACAACATCCGCAGCAACGGGCTGCGGGCGGGGATCCGGGTCCGTGGTCGGGAGAACGCCCCGGACACGACTCACCGGGCCGATTCGAACGGGACCCCGAAGGTGATGGAGGAGGACGCGTGAAGCGACCTTTGCTCGTGGCTCTCGCGGTGGCGGTGCCGGTGTACGCCCGCCGTCGCTACGGCCCCACCAGTCTGCGGGCACTGGCCAATCGCGAAGGCATCAACACGTGGACCGCGTGGCGTCGCTCGCGGCTGCGTCCGGCGCGGGATCTGGGTCGCCGTGCGTAGGCGGACCAAGGTGGCCGTATCGGGTGCGGCGGCTCTGCTCGTGGTCGCGCCGCTGCTGGCGACCACGCAGGCCGCGGCGTCCGACGTCACCTTCGACGCGTTCGCCGACGCCTACGGCGTCGACATCACGTTCTCCAACGAGTCCGTGCCCCTCGGGATCATCCCGCAGGGAGCCGGGCCGGTCGGGCACGCGCACCTCGCGAGCCTCGGGGACTCCGACGCCTACGCGTCCTTCCCGTACCCGGGCGACACGGCGACGGGCCTGCCCGGTACCGCCGGTGCCCTCGCCGGCTTCCCCACGCCGCAGTACCCGATGTACGTGGCGACGCAGGCCGGCGACACCCCGAAGAGCCAGGACCTCCCGGGTGTCTCGCTGCGGGCCGAGAGCGGTTCGTCGCTGGCCCGGGGTCGCGGCGTCGTCGGCACCGACGGCTACGGGTCGAACGCGACCGCGACCGTCGAGCGCCTGGCCGACAACAGCGTGCGGTCCGACGCCCGGACCATGACCGGCGCGACCGTGCTCGACTACTTCCAGGTCACCGGCGTGCGCTCCGAGGCGACCGTCATCGGTGACTCGTCCAACGGCGAGCTCACCCGGACGTCCCACCTGTCGATCTCGCGGATCTCCGTGCCGGGTCTGTCCATCCCGATCCCGCCGACGACGCCGACGTCGGCGCCGATCCCGGTCCCGATCCCCGGCGCCCCGCAGCTGCCGCCGCTCACCTTCCCGCCGATGCCCCTCCCGATGGGCGGCACCACGCTGCACGAGCCCGAGCTCGGGTTCGTCAACGGGACGTTCGTCGTCACGATGCCGGCCGAGGGGCCGAACGGTGCGTCGACCACGTACGCGCTGCCGCACAAGCCCGTGGTCGACGCGCTCAAAGCGCAGGGCATCACGATGACGTTCCAGGGCGCGCAGAACTTCGCCACCGGCATCGTGGCGCCCACCGTGGCGTTCTCCTACACGATGGCGGCACCGCCGGCGAACCAGTACTACAACGGCCCCACCGAGATGACGGTGGTCTTCGGTCGGTCCATCGCGGCGGTCGACATGTTCCGCGGCGACGCCGACGCGGCGATCGACACCGTCGACTCCACGTCGGGTTCGACGGATGCGGCGGGTGCGACGTTGCCCAGCACGGACGTCGCCACGGCCGACCTCGCCGCGCTGGCCGGTGCCGGCCTGACGACGACGCCGGCGGGGACGATCCCGACGGTGAACTTCGCCGGCGGAGGCGTGAGCGCCGAGCCGGCGGCCGTCACCCGCGCCTTCCAGTACGACCTGAGCCTGTTCTACCTATTGTTCGTCGCCATCTCCGCCGTCGCGGTCGCCGCGGCCGCGGTCCGCAAGATGGGAGCTTGAGTGCAATGGCACTACTGACCTGGGCGCGGACGCAGTGGGACCGCTCGCTGGCCATCGGCGCTCTCATCGTCGGCCTGATCTCCCTGCTCATCGGGTGGATCGGTGTCTCCAGCACGCCGTACGTCTCCAAGCAACTGCCCTACATCGTCTCGGGCGGCCTGCTGGGCGTGTGCCTCGTCGGCGCCGCCGCCGCGATCTGGATCTCGGCGGACCTGCGTGACGAATGGCGTGAGCTGCGTGGCCTGCGTCTGATGCTGCGTGAGGAGTTCGAGAGTCCGCGCCTGGAGAACGGCTTCATCGCCGCCCCTGCGGTGTCGACCTCGGTGGACGCCGCCGTCGAGCTGTCGAAGCAGCACTGATGGCGGAGACGGTCCGCTGGGACGACGAGCAACCCTGGCAGCAGCGGCAGACGCGCACCCTCGGTGCGCTCGCGGCGCTGGGGCTGATCGGCCTCGGCGTGTGCTGGTACTTCCTCAGCGGTGAGCCCGCGTACCAGGACCAGGTCCCGTGGCTGGTCGGAGCGATCACCTGCGTCCTGGTGATGGGCGTCGTCATGGCCTACTGGCTGCTGATCGGCGTCCGCACCGTCCACGCGGGATCGAGCGAGACCTCGCAGGTGCTGCGCGTCGAGACGCTCGATCCCCGTCGGCGTGCGCGTGTCGTCAGCGGCGCCCGTGACAGCGACGTCGTCTTCGTGGCGACGGCGAGCATGACTCGACTCCACCGGGACACCTGCCTGCTGGTGCGCGGCAAGCAGGTGAGCGTCGTGAGCGCGGCCGACGCGGCCGCGCGGGGACTCAGGCTGTGCGGAGCGTGCAACCGATGAGCGAGTGGACCCCTTACCTGATCATCGGTCTGACCGTCGGCTCGATCTACGGCCTCTCGGCGATGGGGCTCGTCCTCACGTACAAGACCAGTGGCCTGTTCAACTTCGGTCACGGCGCCGTCTGCGCCGCCGCGGCGTTCGTGTTCTACGGCGTGCGTCAGGAGGCCGGGCTCCCGTGGCCGGTCGCGGCAGTCCTCGCCGTTCTGGTCTTCGGGGTCGTCGCCGGCGTCCTGTTGGAACGGGTCGCCGTCGCGCTGGCTCCGGTCCACATCTCGTACAAGATCGTCGGCACGGTCGGGATCCTCCTCGCGATCCGCGCCACCGCCGGTCTCATCTTCGGGGAGCAGTCGCGCGACTTCGAGCCGTTCCTGCCACGCGACGAGGTGTTCTCCATCGGCGGCGTCTCCGTCGGATGGGACGCGATCCTCGACCTCACCCTCGCGATCGCCGCCGCCGTCGGTCTCTTCGTGTTCTTCCGTGCGACGCGCATCGGCACCGCGATGCGCGGCGTGGTCGACGATCCGCGACTGCTGGACCTCGCGGGCACCTCGCCGACCCGGGTCCGGCGGACCGCCTGGATCATCGGCAGCATCTTCGCCGCGACCTCCGGGGTGCTCTTCGCCTCGACCCAGAACCAGCTCGACGTCAACATCCTGTCGCTGCTGGTCATCCAGTCGTTCGGCGCCGCGGCCCTCGCGCGTTTCCGCAGCCTGCCCCTCTGTCTCGTCGGCGGCTTGTTCGTCGGTCTGCTTCAGCAGGTGCTGAGCAAGCAGATCAGCGCGCACCCGAACTTGCAGGGCCTCGACATCAACGTGCCGTTCCTCGTGCTGTTCATCGCGCTGCTGGTGATGCCGCGTGGCTCGCTCGTCGAGATCGGGCAGCACGTCAAGCTGAAGCCGCCGCCGGTGAGCCCCTTCTCCGGGCGCACGCGAGCGGCCGGTTACGTCGCCCTGGCCGTGGGCGCCCTGCTCGTCCCGCACCTGGTGGGGTCGCGCCTGCCGCTGTGGAACACGGCGATGGCGCAGTTCGTCCTCTTCCTCTCCCTCGCCCTGCTGGTCCGGACCTCCGGGCAGATCTCGCTGTGCCACGTCGGGTTCGCGGCGATCGGAGCGGTCGGGTTCGGTCACCTGGTGGCGAACGGTGTCCCGTGGGGATTCGCCGTCCTGCTCGGCGGTCTGATGGCGGTGCCGGCGGGTGCGCTGATCGCGATCCCGGCGATCCGGCTGTCCGGCCTGTATCTCGGCCTGGCGACGCTCGGCTTCGGGATCCTGCTGGCGCAGTACGGCTACAACAAGTCGTGGATGTTCGGCTTCGGCAGTCTCGACACCGCCCGCCCGCCGATCGATGCCCTGGAGTCCAACACCGGCTACTACTACCTGTTGCTGGCCATCGGGGTCGCCGCGCTCGGCGTGGTGCTGCTCCTCGAACGGTCGCGCATGGGCCGTCTGCTCCGGGCGATGGCCGACTCGCCCGACGGCCTGACCACCCTCGGGCTCAGCGTCAACATCACGCGGACGGCGGTCTTCTGCGTGTCGACCTTCCTGGCCGGCATCAGCGGTGCCACGTACGCGGCGAACTTCGGCGCGGTGAACCAGGAGAGCTTCAACTACGTTCAGTCGTTGATCGTGTTGGCCGTCATGGCGATCTCCGGCCGTCGGACACTGACGATCGCCGTCGTCGCGCCGATCCTGCTGTACGTCGTGCCCGGGTACGTCGACGATCCTGACGCGTACCTCGCCCTGCAGTTGCTGTTCGGGGTCGCGGCTCTCGTCGCGGCGGCGACCTCCGCCGGCGGGCTCGACAACTTCTTCCGTCGCGAGGCGGCCGAGGCCGCGGAGCGACTCGAAGACCCCGTGCTCCGCGGCCGAGCGGAGGTCTGCGCACCGGTGGTGCGCGGCCCGGTGACGACCCGGACCCCTCGGTCGTCGAACAGCTCGGGTCCGGCGAGCCGTGGCGCCCCCAGTCCGGGCCGGCGCTCCAGGAAACAGCTGTCGCGCAAGTAGCAACGGCCCACCCAACGACCGCGCTATCCCTTTTCAGCAGCACCGCAGTACGTCGGAGGCTCTATATGACGTCCCATCAGTTCCTCGCGCCCCGGTTGAAGAAGGCGGTCGTGTTCGCCGCCGCCGTAGGCCTTCTCGCCGGGTGCGGGATTCGCGTCTCGGACTCCGAGGTCGTGAACGCCGCGTCCCAGGGGGCGACGATCGAGGGCGTCACCGGCACCGGCACCGGTGCCTCGGACCTCGGCACCGGTGCCGTCGGTGACCTCGGGGCCACCGGGACGGGTGGCGCCGGTGGCGCCGTGCCGACGACGACGGACGCCACCACGCCGGGGACGGCGACCGGGCCGGCGACCGGAACCGGAACGGCTGCGGCGACCGGGACCGGGACGACCGGCACCGGGACGGCCACCGGGCAGAAGCCCGGTACGGGTGCGAAGGACCCCAACAGGGCGGCGACCACCACGAGCGGGAAGTGCACGAAGTCGCTGTCGCCGATCGTCATCGGTCAGACCGGTGCGTTCAGCGGACTGGTCGGCCAGTCGACGGGCAACATCCGCGTCGGGCTCGCGGTCGGTGTCAAGTACCTCAATGACCGAGGCGGCATCGCCTGCCACCCGGTGATCCTGCATCAGAAGGACGACGGCTCGGACCCGTCCAAGGCCGCGGCGAACATCAACGACCTGGTGAAGAACAAGAAGGCCGTCGCACTGGTTGGCCTCAATGAGGAGATCGTGATGGCGGCCGCCGCCGCTGAAGCGCGGCGACTTGGTGTCCCCATCATCGGCGGCGACCAGGTGGCGCCCGAGTGGTACACGGACCCCAATGTGTTCCCGATCGGCGGGAGTGGGGTGCCCGTTTTCGGTGGTCCCATGGCGACGGTGGCGAAGGCGACCGGCCTCAGCAAGTTCGGGTTGCTGTACTGCGTGGAGGCGTCGGCCTGCGGCACGATCAATGATCATTTCGAGGAGATGGCGGATTTCGCCAAGGGAACGGTGGCCTTCAAGCAAGCGGTCTCGCTAACCCAGACCGACTTTACCTCGGCGTGCCAGGGAGCGAAGGCGGCCGGTGTCGAGGTGTTGTTCCTGTCGGTCGACGCCTCGTCGGTGCAGCGGGCGGCCCGTAACTGTAAGAACATCGGCTACGCCCCCCCGCTGGTGTCGGTCAGTATTACGATCGCGCCGAGCGTTGTGGCCGACCCCAATGTTCGTGCTGCATCGCTCTACGTCGGTGCTCCGCACGCGCCCTACGTCGGCACCGGCACCCCGGCACTCGACGAGTTCCATGCGGCCTTCAAGAAGTACACCGGCAAGGTCGCCCAGGACCAGCCCATGATGTACGGCTGGGTGGACGCCCTGTACTTCGCCCGCGCGATCGAGAACCTGCCACTCGCGATCAGGTCGGGCACGATCACGACCGCCATCATCCTCGACGGCGTCTACAGCCTGAAGAACGAGACGCTCGGTGGACTGATCCCGCCGATGACGTTCACCCGCGGCAAAGTTGCCCCGTTCGTGAACTGCTACTCCGCGCTGCGCATCGGCAAGGACGGGGTCACGTCGCCGACCGGGAACAAGCCGGTGTGCAACTCATGAGCACCGTGGACGTCGACGGTCTCCGGGTCGACAAGGTGGTGGTCCGCTTCGGCGGTCTGACCGCCGTGGACGGTCAGACGCTGACCGCTCCGCGCGGCCGCATCACGGGCCTGATCGGGCCGAACGGTGCCGGTAAGACCACGACGTTCAACGCGTGCACCGGCGTGGTCCGGCCCACCTCCGGGCGGGTGTACCTGTTCGGCGAGGACATCACCAAGCTCCCGCCGCAGGCGCGTGCCCTCAAGGGTCTCGGGCGCACCTATCAGCGCATGGAGCTGTTCGACACCCTGACGGTCCGGGAGAACGTGTCGCTCGGCAAGGAAGCAGGGATGGCGGGACGCAACCCGTTCGCCCACTTCTTCGGCCGACGGGCGCAGGCCGAACAGCTGCGCCGGCTCGCGGACTCGGCCATGGAGATGTGCGGAATCACCGCCTTCGCCGCCCAGCGGCCGGCGGATCTGAGCACGGGTCAGCGTCGGCTGGTCGAGCTCGCCCGTTGTATCGCCGGTGAGTTTCCCATCATGCTGCTGGACGAACCGAGCTCCGGCCTGGACGGCGGTGAGACCGAGGAGTTCGGCTCGATCCTGACGACGCTCGTCGCCGACCGGAACGTCGGCATTCTCATCGTCGAGCACGACATGAGCCTCGTCATGAGCACGTGCGACTACATCCACGTGCTCGACTTCGGGAAGCCCATCTTCGAGGGAACCCCGAGCGAAGTCGCGAACTCCGAACTCGTCCGGTCTGCGTATCTCGGGACCCAGGGCGACCTCGAAGAGCTGGAGGCCGCGGATGCTTGAGCTACGGGGCATTGACGCCGGTTACGCCGGCACCCCGGTCCTGCGGGGGGTGGACCTGCAGGTCCCGCCGTCCAGCGTCGTTGCGCTGCTCGGACCCAACGGTGCCGGCAAGACCACGCTGCTCCGCGTCGCCAGCGGGTTGTTGAAGCCGACGGCGGGCCGGATGACGATCGACGACCAGGACGTCACCGGCCGGTCGCCGCACCAGCTTGTCGCGCGGGGTGTCTGCCATGTTCCGGAGGGCCGCGGCATCTTCCCGACCCTGACGGTGCGCGACAATCTCGTGCTGCAATCGGTCCCGGGCCGGGAGGACGAGGCGCTCGAGCGTGCGGTGAGCGCGTTTCCGCGCCTGGGGGAACGGATGGAGCAGGTTGCGCGCACCATGAGTGGCGGCGAGCAACAGATGCTCGCGCTCGCCCGGGCCTACGTGCAGAACCCCCGGTTCGTCCTGCTCGACGAGGTGAGCATGGGGCTCGCCCCGAAGGTCGTCGACGAGATCTTCGACTTCCTCGCCCTGCTCGCGTCCTCAGGCGCGAGTCTGCTGCTCGTGGAGCAGTACGTGAGCCGCGCTCTACAGGTGGCGGACTACGTCTTTCTCATGAACCGCGGACGTGTCGCTTTCGCCGGTGAGCCGTCCGAGCTCGACACGGACCTGCTCGCGGAGCAGTACGTGGGCGCACGGCACTGATCCGCGCGGCTGCGCGTGGGAGACTGGCCGAGGCCGAGGCCTGTCCTCGGCCGGACCGTGCCCTACCTGTGCAGAGGAAGGCGCGGGTAGGAGGGCTCGCATAGTGGCCTAGTGCGGCGGTCTTGAAAACCGCTAGGGCGAGTGATCGTCCTCCAGGGTTCGAATCCCTGGCCCTCCGCGCTGGTGTCGTCAGGGAGCGACGTCGGGCATCCCGGGGAGCCCGTCGATGCTGCGGGCGTTGGACCTCGCCCGGTACTCGGCCATCTGGCCGGGGGCGGCGCGGTCGGCGAGGACCCGGAGCGTGCTGCGCTCGGCGAGGAGGTCCATCACCGGGACCCCGAAGCCGCAGGCGTCGCTGATCCGCCGGACGTCGACGGTGACCACGGCGCGGGTGCCGGGGTGGGACGGGTGCTGCGCGGCGACCTCGTCGAACTCCGGCGTCCCGGGCAGGTGGACCGACCCGCGGCCGTGCAGGCGCACCACCCGGGGGCTCGCCCCGAACGCGCAGAACATGACGCAGATGCGCCCGTTCTCACGCAGGTGCGCGACGGTCTCGACCCCGCTGCCGGTGTAGTCCACCCAGCCGACGCGGTGCGGGCCGAGGACGGAGAACGTGTCGTGTCCGCGCGGCGAGACGTTGACCAGGCCATCGCCGGCCAACGGTGCCGTCGCCACGAAGAACATCGGCTGCTCGGCGATCCAGGCCGCGAGGGTCTCGTCGATCTCCTCGAAGACGGCCCCCACGGCGTCACTGTACGGCGGGCGGCGCCGGCGCTTCATCGGGATTTGTCCCGCCACGGGCGGAGACGGGCTCACCCACACGCACCACGGCCCCTGGCCCCCGCGCACCCCGCGTGGCAGCGTCCCGGTCCGGCACGCGCCGTGGGGGTGGCTGCGGCGTCCTGGGCACGATCTCGGGGGGGATTGTGAGTCCGTACGAGCGTCAGATCGATCCGTTGGAGTCCGTGGACCTCACGCTGGTGATGGGCGTGCCCGGCCAGGCCACGCCGAGCCGGGACGAGACGTTGGAACGCTTGATCGGCGCACCGCCGAGCGCTCAGCGCCTGCTCGCGCCCGCTCCGGCCGCGCCGACGCCGGTCGGGCCCTCGCGACTCCGGCTCAGCCTCGGCGTCGCCGGCGCCGCGGTGCTCGCGGTGGCCGGTCTGCTGGCCGCGGTCTCCCTCGCCGGTGACAGCGGCGCACCGACCCGGGCGGCGAAGGCGAACGGGGCCGCGACGGCCCACGTCCTCGCCCGCGACCTCGGCGTCAGCCTCGGGACGTACGCCGCGGGCGGGCTCCCGGTCACGCTGACCAACACCTCGGAGCGGACGCTGGCGTACAACGTCACGGTGGAGGCGCTCGACGAGGCGGGCCGACGCGTGACCCTCGACGCGGTGTTCACGACGGCCCTGACCCCGGGTCAGGCGACGAGCGTTCGGCTCTTCGCCAACCACACCGGGGCGACCGCGGACGCGCTGGCCGCCTCGACGTTCCGTGTGGTGGAGGCCTCGGCCTACTGAACCACGGCGGACACACGGGCGTAACGAGGTCCGGTCACGATGACCGCATGCGCCCCCTTCGTCCGTTCGTCGCCGCCCTGTGCGCGGCCGCCCTGCTGCTGGGACTGGCCGCGTGCGGGGACGACGGGGCGGCCGCCGCCGACGGCCCCCGGCCGCTGAGCAGCTTCGACCTCGTCGTGGTGGCCAGCGAGTCGAACGACCCGCTCGCCGCCGACCTCTACGGGGTCACGCTCGACCCGCTGACCGCCGTCCGGATCACGCACGACAAGAAGATCTCCACGGTCGACGCCCTGGACGGCCGCGTCGTGGTCGCCGCCGCCGACGGCGCGGTCGACCAGCTCGCCCTCGTCACACCCGCCGGCGATCTCACCGAGATCCCCGGGCTGGGCCGGCCGTTCGCCTACAACCCGTCCTTCGTCGACAACCACACGTTGATGTTCGACGACGTGCTCGTGCCGGAGGAGGACCTGCGGGTGAACCGCACGCTTCTCTTCGACGAGACGCTGCAGGTGAAGTCCACGCTGTTCCAGACCGAGGACAACCTGATCAGTTCCGCGCCCGGCCCCGACGGCCAGGTCGCGCTGGTGCGCACCCGCAAGAACGGCCGGGAGTCCGTGGTCATCCGTGCGGCGGACGGAGCCACCCGCGAAATGGCGATCTCCGGCGACATCGGTGAGCTGCTGTGGGGTCCGACCTCGCGCTACATCGCCGTCGCGATGAACAACGTCGAACGCAAGAAGGGTGACGACCCGTCCGCGGCGTTGATCCTGCTCGACCCGGTCGCGGGCAAGCAGCTGCAGCTGGGACTGTCGCAACCGCTCGCGTGGAACCCGGACGGCAGCCGGCTGCTCGTCCGGCGCACGGGCGACCCGACCGGCAGCCAGCTCGCCTGGTTCGACCCGTCCGATCCGCAGGGCGAGCTGGGCTCCATCGGCGGCATCACGAACCTGGTCATCTACTCCGGCGCGTGGGTGGCCTGAGGAGTCGTCAGTTCCGTCTCGTGCGCGTACGGCTCGTCCCCGCTGTTGTTGGCCTCCTCCTCGGCGGCCCGGGCGAGGTCCTCGTCGGTGACGGTGCTGTTCTCCGCGTCCGTCTCCGAGTCGCGCTCCATCGAGGCCTCGGTCCAGTCACCCATGCGCTGCGGGCACGCGAGCCCGAGGCGGAGGCCGATCTCGTCGCTGAGGTACTTCGCGGTCGCGTACCGGTCCGTGTCCTGCGTGTACTCGGCGTGGGCGGAGCGCATGGCCGCGAGTTCCTCGGCGGAGCTGCGGCAGAGCGCGCCGAGCCCGGAACTGAAGCCGGCCTGGGGCACGAGGACGTCGGGACGCAGGCCCAGTTCCTTCGCCGCTTCGAGGTAGTCCTCGTACTCGACGTCGGTCCATGCGAAGGGGTCCACCGGGGTCGGCTCGGGCGTCGGCGTGGCGGCGACGGACGCGGCCTCGACGGACGTGGAGTCCCCGTCGGACGAACACGCGCCCAGGCATGCCAACAGCGCGACCGAGGCCGCGGCAAGCCACGAAGAACGCATGACAACTCCCCCCGAGCCGAGGGTAAGACGGGTTCGGACGGCCTGTCAGGCGATCCGACAAGGGTCGGCAGGAACTGCCCGGCCGACGTTACCGCTGGTCAGACCGTCAGAAACCCGGACAGATCAGGACTTGACCGGCCCCATTCCGGCGGCCGCGTGGAGATCACACAGTCCCGGGGTGCGCCTTACCTACGGCCCCGCCGGCCGCGGCGGGCCTGCTCCGCCTGGGCACAGACCCGCTCGAGGTCCGCCCGCATCGAGTCCCGCATCGACCGGAACAACCACCCGCCCATCGGGAACGCGGGGATCTGCTCCTCCAGACCGCCGCGCATCCGCATCGCCAGCCCGCGCTCGGTGACGACGAACCGCTCGACCTCGGACCACGGCACCCGGCGCGTGCGGAACCAGCCGACGATCACGACCTCGTCGCCGAGCATCAGCCGCATCCGCGCGGCGCGGTAGGACACCACCGCGAGGATCGCGGCACCGCCGAACCCGATCACCTTGTCCGACGTGTCGGAGCCGAGCTGACCGCCCCACAGCAGGATCAGTGACACCAACGCCCACGGCAGGAAGCTGGCCAGCCGTTGCAGTCGTACCGGGGCCAGCGTCTCCACGGCGCGCAGTCTTGCACGCGCCGCCGGTCAGATCAGGTACGCGCGCTTCCAGATCGCCGTCGACGGGCCGCCGATCAGCCCGTTCTCGCGGAGGAAGGCGGTGATCTTCTCCGCCATCCAGCGCCGCGTGTCCTGGTAGTGCGGGTTGGCCAGCGCAGCGGCCCGGCCCTCCCGCGGCGAGATGCCGACGGAGGTGTAGACGCGGGGGTCGATCATCGAGTCGATGATCATGAAGGAGATGACCGCGCAGACGTGCCGGTGGAACTCACGGCTCACGACGTTCATCCCCGCCATGCGGTGCACGACCTCGTCGCGGGCGAACCGCACGTGCCGGGCCTCCTCGATCACGTGGATCCGGTTGACCTGACGCAACAGCGGCTGGATGTTCTCGTCGTCCATCATCACGCGCTGCATGCGGTCGGTCGTCTCCTCGGCGACCAGCACGGCGCCGAACATGGACGGACCGCCCATCGTCGCCTTCGCGAGGCGCGACAGCTCGTGCGTGAGGCGGGCCGGCTTGTAGTGCGGGACGCCGAGCTTGTCCGCGGCCCGGGCGAACATGATCGAGTGCCGGGTCTCGTCGCCGAGCTCGGTGAGGGCGTACTGCGCGTGAGAGCTGCGCGGGTCCAGGTCGTAGGCGTACCGGGCGAGCAGCTGCATGAGGATCAGCTCGAACCAGAGCCCGACCTGCATGCCCGAGGCGAACTCGTGCTTCGAGAGCTCGACGCGCTGGGCGTGGGTCAGGCCCTCCCACAGCTCGGTGCCGTACAGCGACATCCGCTCGAACGGCATGAACGGCAGGCCCTCGACGAGCGGCGCGTCCCAGTCGACCTCGGTGATCGGGTCGAACGAGTGCCGCGCGGAGGACTCGAGCAGCCGGCCGGCGACGTGCTCCCGGCGCGTCTCGAGCTCGGTGCCGGACAGCGGGTTGAGCGGCGGGGTCATGAGGCCCTCCCATCAAAGGTGGTACATCCCGTACCACTCTTACCCGCTACACGGTACGCCATGTACCAGTCATTGGCTAGGCTGTTGGCCGTGACGAGCCCCGAACCCCTGTCCGGCCAGGCCGCTCGGTGGGCGGGGCAGCGTGAACGCCGTCAGGCGGAGTTCGTCGACTCCGCGCTGCGCGTGATCGCGCAGCAGGGCCCGAACGCGTCCCTGGAGGACTTCGCGGCCGAGGCCGGCGTCGCCCGCACGCGGGTCTATCGGCACTTCACCGACCGCGCGGACCTCGAGCGGGCGATCTCCGCCCGCGTCGCGGGCATGATCGTCGCCGAGCTGGAACCGCTCTGGCGCCCCGAGGGCTCGGCGCGGCAGATGATCCGCGGCGCGATCGCCGCGCACGTCGGATGGCTCGCGGAGAACCGCAATCTGTACGCCTACCTGCGCCGGCACGCGCGGCCGGACGACGACGACGGCGCGCTCGACGGCTACGCCGGGGTGCGCCGCGCGGTCGCCGACCACCTCACGCGGCTGTTCGGCGCCTATCTGTCGCTGGTGGGCGTCGAGAATCAGACGACCGAGACCATCGCCTATGCAGTGGTCGGCATGGTCGAGTCGGTCAGCGAGCGCTGGACCGAGCAGGGCGGCCCGGAGGGCAGCGCCGACGGGGCCGAGGCCGCCGACGTGATCGTCGAGCACCTGTCCGCGTGGACCTGGGCGATGATCTCCACCGCGCTGGCGAGTGTCGGGGTCGAACTCGACCCCGACCTGCCGCTACCGCCCCTGCTCTGAACCTTCGAGGTTCTCGGCCATCCTCGCGAGCGCGTTGACGACCGCCGCGTACTCGTCCGCGGAGAAACCCTGCGTCACCTGCGCGCGCAGCGTGGCGACGTCGAGGGACACCCGCGAGTGCGCCTCCTCACCGTCGGAGGTGAGGGCGTAGAGGTCGCCGTCGATCTCGGCCCAGCCACGCCGGACGAGATCGTCGACGACATCGGTCTGCGTGACGGAGGCCGGGAGCCAGAACGCCAACATCGCCTCGGCGATCTGCGCCCGGTCCCGGGGCCCCTCACGCAGGACGTTGAGCACCTGCCAGTGCCGCCGTCGTATGCCGCTGCGGGCCAGTACGCGGTCGAGCGAGGTCTCGAGCAGGTTGTCGAGGTGCTTGACCCAGTACCCCAGCGGTCGGTCGGTCGGGATCAACCCGTCGGCTTGCGCCCGGTGAGGCCCCAGTGCACGAGGCGGCGCGCGGCAGCAGCGTCGGACGGCCCGGCCAGCAGCAGCGCGGCGAGGACCTCGGCGTTGCTCGCCACCTCCTTGGTCTTGCCGCCCACGACGGCGAGACCGGCGGCGGCGTTGCCCACCACGGTCTGGCGAACCTTCACGAAGCGCTTGTCGCCCTCGGCGGCCGCCGTGTCGATGACCCGCAGCAGCGCGCCGTTCTGCTTCACGAACGCGGCCACGGCGGCGATCACCTGGTCCACCGCAGCACCCGCGGTGCGAGCGCCGGCGCCCGCGGTCTTCAGACCGGTGGACTCCTTCGCGGTGTCCTGAGCGAGCGCCAGCACGGCGGTCTCGACGTCGGCGAAGTACTGGTAGAACGTCGCGGGCGACGTGCCGACCTCGCGCACGACGTCGGTGACCCGCACGTTGCGGTACGACATCGAACCGAGCAGGGTGCTCAGTGCCTCGAGGATGCGGTCCCGGGTCTCGGTCGCTCGACGCCCGGCGACGCGCTTGTCGACGGTGCGGAGCTTGACTTTCGGAGCGTCAGATTTAGCCACGAGGGCATCGTAACAACAAGATCTGACGACTGATCAACGGCCTGTGGACGATGCCACACGAGAAGTGGGGAAGGTGCAGGGCATGGAGATCTCCGACTTGTTGCGCGAGTTGTACGGTCGAATCGCCCCGCTGGCGAAGGGTGCGATCGACGGTTTGGATGCTGATGCGCTGAACGCGCGCCCCGCCCCGACGGCCAATCACATCGGCTGGCTCGTGTGGCATCTCACTCGAGTGCTGGACCATCAGGTCGGCGAGGTCTCGGGAAACTCGCAGGTGTGGACCGGCGGAGATCACGCCGGCCGGTTGGGCCTGAGCGCCGATCCCGACGACATCGGTTACGGCCACACCACCGAGCAGGTCGCGGCGGTCCGACCGCAGAGCGCGAGCGACCTCCTGCCCTACCTCGAGGCCGTCGACGCCCGCACCGCCGAGTACCTCGGGACGTTGAGCGCCGCCGACCTCGACCGCGTCGTCGACACCTCCTACGACCCGCCGGTCACGCTCGGGGTGCGGCTGGTCAGCGTCGCCGACGACTGTCTCCAGCACGCCGGGCAGGCGGCCTACGTGCGGGGTCTGCTTGGCCACTGACGTGCAGGTCCTCGACGCCCTCGCCGCCGCGTCGGCGCTCGGACCGTTCTTCGCCCTCGACACCGACCCCCCGCCGGCGACGTCCGCGGACGGCGCCCCGATCTGGCGGCCGTTCTCCGACCTGACCGACGACGCTGACGTCACCCGCGCGCGGATCGCCGCGATCCGCACCGGCATCGCCGAGCGTGGTGGTCTGCCGCTCGAGGAGGTGCCGCCGCGCGCGGCCGCGTCGCTCGCCCACCTCGGGCTGGCGTCGCGGCTGATCTCCCCGGTCCTCGGGACGGCGCTGCTGGGCGGGATCGTCCCGGACCTGGGCGGTCTGTGGTGGCGCGACGTCCTGGGCCCGGTGCCGCTCACGCTGCCCGAACCCACGGGCACCGCGGTCGCGCACGACGACCCGGCCGCGGTCGCCGACGCGCTGTCCACCCAGCTGTCGACCGGACCGGTCGCGGCACTGACCACCGCGATCGCGGCGACGGGTGGGGTGTCGCAGCGGCTGCTGTGGGGCAACGTGGCGTCCGCGGCGGCCGGCGCGGTCAAGATGCTCGGCGCGGCGGCACCCGCGCACGCCGCGGTCGCGCTCGCCGTCGGCACCCGGCTCGTCGCGCAGGAGCCGCTGGACGGCGTCGGCACCTTCGCCGGAACAGCATTTCGCCGCAGTACCTGCTGCCTGTACTACCAGGTTCCCGGCGGCGGGTACTGCGGCGATTGTGTTCTGCTGGGGCGTCAGACCCCGACGGACTCCCGCGGCGGCGGAGCGACCTCGGGACGCTGACCGGAGCGGAGCAGCCGGTCGGCGAGCGGGGCGAACACGACGCCGATGACGCCCCAGAGCAGGGCCTGGGCGGCGATCGCGTAGACGCGGAACTCCGCGAGCACGTCGGCCGGGAAGCCCGGGAACACGATGTTGCCGTCGGGGTCGCGCAGGGCGCGCGGAGTCTCGGTCGCCCGCTCCCCGCCGTTCGCCAGCTCGTTCGCGTCGAGGTGCCCCAGCGGCGGGAGCAGCAGGAGCGCGACCGCGATGACGGCGACGAACCCGGCGCCGGCGAGCAGCGCGGCGTTCCAGGTCCCGAACCGCGGCTGCAGGCGCTGCCCGACCGCGGTGGCGATCACCGCGGCGAGCACACCGATGACGAGCGTCAGCAGGAACAGGCCGGCGCGGTCGTCGATCGTGTCGTCGTTGCTGGCGGCCGGCGGGTTGGCCGGGTACCGGATGAACGGGATCAGCGAGACCGTCACGAAGCCGGCCGCGGCCACGAGCAGCGCGAGCTGCCGGGCCCGGATCCGGCCGGTGCGGCCGAGGCAGACGGTGTAGGTGACCGCGTACAGCGCACCGAGCGCGAGGCCGAAGGCCACGAGCCCGATACCGAGGCCGAGGCTGGACTGGATGCCCCGGCTGACGATGTCGCCGCCGTCATCGGCGACGACCTCGAAGCCGGCGGCGCGATCGAGCGCCTCCTGCGCGGCGGCCAGTCCGTCCTCGTAGGCGATCGCACGGTCGATCAGCGGCTCGGCGAAGATCAGCGCGAAGATCCACGACGCCAAGCCACCGACGGCACCGGCGAGCAGCCCGCTGAAGATGAGCTTCTTCTCCACGGGTGGTTCCCCTCAGGTAGGACCCGAAGGGTCAGTGGCAGGGGAAGCCGAGGAAGTGACGCGCGTCGTGGATGAGCTCGTGGACCTGCGCCCCGCTGAACACGGCGGTCGCGCCCTGCTCCACGCCGATGAAGTAGTAGACGATCATCGCGACGACCGTCGTCCCGAGCAGCCACGTCATCGCGGCCGAGGTCGGGAGGACCAGCGGCGTCGCGGTCTCGTGGGTGCGGGCGGTCGGGGTCGTGCTGCTCACGTCGGCTCCTTGGGGATCGTGCGTCCCACTGCTGGGGCGGCATCGTGAGGGCCGGTGTCCTGACTCGCCCCGATCGCTCGGAGCACACAGTGGCGCGACCGTGCCGGACTTTCACCGGCTTCCCCGGGCCCTCGCGCGTCTCGACCCTACCGCTCGGGTTGCCTAGGGTCGAGGCGTGCTCCGTCTCCCTGCCCCGGTGGTCCGGGCCACACTGCCTCTCGTCCGTGAGCTCAGCGTCGCCCCCCGGCTGCCCAGACCGGTGCGCCGGGCCGCGCTCGACCTCGTCGCCGGCTCGATGCCGCGCCCCGGGGGGACGCGGGCGAGCTGGGGTCGCATCGGCGGCGTGCCCGCGCTGCGCGTCGACCCGCCGGGTGACCCCAAGCCCCGCGAGCAGGGAGCAGTCCTCTACTTCCACGGTGGCGGGTACGTCGTCGGGTCGCCGAGCTCGCACCGCCCGGGGTTCGTCCGGCTCGCGGTCGGCACCGGCCTGCCGGTGCTCGGCCTGGACTATCGCCTCGCGCCCGAGCACCCCTTCCCGGCCGCCTTCGACGACGGGGTCGCCGCCTACCGCGCACTGCGCACGGGCGGGACGCCGGCGGAACGGATCATCCTCGGCGGCGACTCGGCCGGGGCGGGCATGGCCCTCGCCCTGGCGATGCGCCTGCGGGACGAGGGGGAGCGGCCGCGCTGCGCCGCGCTGATCTGTCCGTGGGTGGACCTCACCGCCGGGGCGTCCTGGCGGTCGGGCGACGACCCGGACCCGCTGCTCAGCCGCGCCGCGGTGCTCGGCTTCGCGCGCGACTACGTCGGCGGCGCCAGCGACGACTGGCGTGCGTCTCCGCTCCACGGCGACCTCGCCGGGCTGCCGCCGCTCGTGGTGCACACCGCCGGCGACGACATCCTGCGGCCGGACGGCCTGGAGCTCGTCGAGCGGGCCCGCGCCGCCGGGGTGACCGTCGACCACCGGGACTACCCCGGGCTCTGGCACGACTTCCACGCGCTCGCGGGCCTGCTCGGGGCGGGCGACGACGCCCTCGTCGATCTGGTCGAGGCGATCCTGCGCACCTAGGCGTTCACCCGAACGGCGTCATCGCCCGGCCGCGCGGGCCCTCAGTCCCCGTGGTGGGGCGGGCGCTGGCGGCGCAGCCACTCCTCGTGGGCGTCGCCCTCGCCGGGACGGTCGTCGCCCCAACCGCGGTCGGAGTCGTCCTCGCTGCGGTCGGGGATCACGGGGCGGTCGGGATCGGTCATTGCGCTCTTACGGTACGCCGCGGGTCCGGGCCGGGACGGATCCCTTCCGACAACGAAGGCCGCGGCTTTCGCCGCGCCCTTCGTCGAGTGGTGTCGGAGGGTTCGGGGTGCTGGTCAGTCCATCGTGATGATGCGGACCATGCCGTCAGCGACGTAGGTCGACCCGGGGTTGTTCGGGTCCGGGAAGAAGCAGATCAGCGCGTAGGTCCCGGGCTCCACCGAGTACTTCAGGAACTGGCGGTTGCCGGGGGAGAGCGTGTCGCCGCCCGCGTAGCCGGAGAGGACGAACCCGCCGTCGCCGGTGCCGCGGAACAGGTTCGCGACCTGCTCCTCGGTCGTGCCGGGCTGGACCTCGAGGAACGCCGCCTGCAGCCACTCGTGGCCCTTGCGCATGGCGTTGACGATCTCGACGGTGCCGGTCGCCGGCAGGCGGCTCGCGCCCTTGTACTCGTTGTCGCCGGTCATCTTGATGACCGGGACGCCCTTGGGCAGCGGCGCCGGGTTGTTGCCGGGGACGATCTTCAGCTTGTAGAGGTGGCCTCCGGGCGGGCCGACGTTGTCGCTGATGTAGTAGTTGCCGGGCTTGAGGTTGACGATCGCGGTCGCCATCGAACCCATGCTGGCGTTGGCGCCGCCGTAGGTGATCGTGTTGCGCTGCATCCGCTTGACGGCCTTGGCGTTGTCCTCGCCGCCCTCGCGGTACATCCGGCCCAGGGCACGGGTGTCGGCGCGCATCTGCTTGACGGTGTAGCCGGGCTTGAACTGGAAGAGGGAGAGCAGGTGGTCCTCGTCCTCGGCCAGGACGCGCAGGCGAAGCGGCCCCGCCGGCTGGGTGAGCGCACCCTCGATGACGGTGCGGTCCTCCGAGATCGTAAAGGTGACCATCGGCGGACTGGACTTCTTGTCGACGGCCTTCGTCGCGGCCGCGGGGGCCGACTCGACGGCGGTGGCGGTGCCCATGGGAGCGACCGCCGCCACCAAGGCGACCGCTGAGGTGGCACACACCGTGCGCAGACCTGCGAGCATCACGTGCACCCTTCGTCCCTGAACTCCGGTTCGCTCCCGAATGCGAACTGGAAAGCCCAACCTAACGCCGATTCCCTTCCCCAGGGAGTCCTCCGTAAGGGGGGAAATTGGTGTCGGGTATCCCTTTTGGATCTCGGAGGTAGCGGTAGGTGCCGAACGTGGACGATCTCGCGGATGCCCTGAAAGCGGCGGTTGGTCCCTCTCATGTGCAAGCGGGGTATTTGTCGTCACACGTCACGGATTGGACGGGGCGATGGACCGGTTCCGCACCTTTTGTTGTCGCGCCGCACAATGCCGCGGAAATTCGAGCCGTGTTGCACATTTGCGTCGACGCCGGGGTGAGCGTGGTGCCACAGGGCGGTAACACCGGGCTGGTCGGGGGCGCCGTTCCCCGCGGTGCGGTGGTGCTCGACCTGCGGCGCCTGGACACCGTCGAGGTCGACGACGTCGCCGGGTCGGTCGTCGCCGGAGCGGGCGCCACGGTCGGGGCCGTCCAGGTCGCTGCCCGGGCCGCCGGGCTGCGCTACGGCGTCGACCTCGCGAGCCGGGACACCGCGACGATCGGCGGCACGATCGCGACCAACGCCGCCGGGCTGCGCGCCGTCCGGCTCGGCGACACTCGCGCCCAGCTGATCGACGTCGAGGCGGTGTTGACGACCGGCGCCGTGATCTCCCGTCGCGGTGGCCTGACCCGGGACAACAGCGGCTACGACCTCCCCCGGTGGATCTGCGGCAGCGAGGGGACGCTCGCGGTCGTGACCGCGGCCCGGTTGCGGCTGCTCCCCGACCCCGCCGACCGGGCCACCGCACTGCTCGGCTTCGCCGACCTGCCCGCGGCCGTCGCCGCCGCGGCGACCCTGCGCCGCGAGCCCGCCGTCGAGGTGCTCGAGCTGATGTTCGCCCCCGGCGTCGCGCTGGTCTGCGAGCAGCACGGGATGTCGCCGCCGTTCGCGTCGAACCCGCCGGTGCTGCTGCTCGTCGAGGTGACCGCGGCCGCCGACGCGGGGAGCCTGCTCGGGGAGCTGGTCGAGAACGTCCCCGGCGTCGCCGACGTGGCCGCCGGGGTCGACGCCGCGGACGCCCGGCGGCTGTGGGCCTACCGGGAGCTGCACACCGAGTCGATCGGCCGGGTCGGGATCCCGCACAAGCTCGACGTCGCGCTCCCGCTGCCGGCCCTCGCCGGCTTCGTCGCGGAGGTGACCGCCGAGCTCGCGCGCCTCCGCCCGGACGCCCGGGCGTGGATCTTCGGCCACGTCGGCGAGGGCAACCTGCACCTGAACGTCACGGGTCTCGACCCGGCCGACGAGGACGCGGACGACGCCGTGCTGCGCCTGGTCGCCGCGGCCGGCGGGTCGATCAGCGCCGAGCACGGCATCGGCCGCGCGAAGCAGCGGTGGCTGCCGCTGGTGCGCTCGGCCGAGGAGATCGCCGTGTGGCGCGCGGTGAAGTCGGCGTTCGATCCGACCGGGACGCTCAATCCCGGCGTCCTGCTGCCGAACTGAAGGGCCAGGCTGAGGGGCCGGTCCGAGGGCCGGTCCAGGGGCCGGTCTGCGGGCGGGCGTTTGGACCTCTCTCAGCGAAATGACAGGCTGTCGAGATGCCGGAGCTGTGGACCGTGGTGCACCGCGTGAAGTCCGGCCTGCGGCGCGGACCCGCGGCCGGGGCCGGGCCGCTCGACGCCGCCCTCGGGGTGCTGGACCCGGAGGCCCCGCCCGCACCCGTCGTCTCCGACGTCGCGCTGGGCCGGGCCCGGGAGCACCTCGCCGGCCTGCTCGGGCCCGCCGGGCTCGCCGCCGTCGAGGAGGTGCGCCGCGCCGACGGGAGTCCGATCCTCACGCCGTACCGCCTCGTGCTCGCCGCCGACCGGCTCACCACGGCCGGGGTCGAGGGCCGCGAGACCGTCACCAAGGCTCTGAGCGGCGCCTCGCTCGCGCTGAGCACCTACCTGGTCGCGATGCTCGCGACCGGTCAGGGACCGCGCGCGGTCGAGCAGCTCGCCGCCGCCGTGGCGTCCCACGCCAAGGACGCGAAGTGGCTGCACCGGCACCTCGGCGTGCTCACCGGCCTGGCGGGGCCGGCCACGTTCGTCGACGACGACGGCGCCCCGCTGCGGCTGCGCCAGCTCAGCCCGACCACGTGCGGACCGACCTGCGCGATCCTCACCCGGGTGCTGCTCGACCCGGCCTACGCACTGTGGCTCACCAGCGGTGAACACCTGCAGCCGGAGCGCTCGGGCGACGGCCTGCCGTTCGAGCAGCGGTTCCGCAGCCAGCAGCACGCGGTGCACGAGGCGCTGACGCGCAAGGCGCTCGGTCCGGTGCCGTGGCCGCGCGCCCTCGGGTCCCCGCCCTGGGCCCTGGCCGCCTTCCTGAACCGCTTCCCGAATCTGACGGGGGCTCATTACGGCTGGGTCCCGGTCGACGGCAGCGACCCGGTGCACCTGCGCCGTTGCCTCGACGCCGTCCTGCGCGGGGTGACCGCCGGCGTCCCGGTCCCGGTGTACGTCGGCCGGCACGTCGACCGGCACGTCGTGCTCGCGTTCTCCGCCCGCGACGACGCCGTCGTGGTCTACGACCCGGCGGCCGGCGCGGTGCTCGACGTCCCGCTCGCCGACTGGGAGACCGGCCACGTCGGCATCGCCGGCTGGGACCACCTCGAGAGCGTCGTGGTCCCGCGCCTGCTCATGTACTGACAGCGCCTGCGACGTAGTTCAGAAGTAGCTCAGACGTGGCTCAGAAGTAGTCGAGCAGCGACGGCGCGGGGCCCGCGGTCGCGGCGGTGAGGAACGCGTCGGTGCGTTCGTCGCCGCCGGAGAGCAGATTCGCGCGGCGCAGGACGGCCGGGGTCCGGGCGCCGGCGTAGATCGCGGCGAGCCCACCCGGCCCGAGGTGCACGGTGCCGTCACCGCCGGGGGTGAGCGTCCCGCGCCCGCCCTCGAGCGTGAGGCGGTGCGGCCCGGCGTTCCACGGGCAGAGGTCGTCGGCGAGGTCCAGGTCGACCGACCCGGCGAGGGCGTGGGGCCAGCCGCGGGCCTGGAACGCGGCGCGGGCGTCGACCAGGCGCAGCATCCACGGCTGCTCGGAGTGCGTGCGGGCGCCGGCGAGACCGGTCACGAGCCACGCGGGGTCGTCGGCGCGCAGCCGCAGGTGCAGGGTCGGCGCGACGCTGCGCCAGGTCCCGAGCATCGCGAGCAGTGCGGTCAGGGCGCGCGGGGTGTGCGCGACGAGGTCGGCCACCGAGAGGACGCCGTGCTCGTCGTACCCGCCCTGGCGGTCCCAGCTCGCGTAGCCCTCGACGCCGGCCGGGCCCTCGGCGACCGTGAACCCGTCGTGGCCGGCGAGGACGGCGGCCGGGGTGTGGTCGAACAGCGGCCCGGTGCGCGCGAGCATGCCCGCGCCGTCCGCGGCCCATGCGCAGTAGGCGCCGAGGATCGCCGGGACGTCGGACTCCTCCGCCGGACGCACCGTCACATTCGCGGGTCGGCGTTCGGCCGCCAGCGCCGCGGTCGGCACCGCCGTCCAGCGCAGGACGCCGGTGAGCTCCCACCCCAGCCGCCGGTAGGGGACCGCGGTCGTGGGGAACAGCGCCGACACCGCCGCGCCGCGTTCGCGGGCCTGCGCCAGCACCGGGCCGAGGAGTTCGCGCAGCACGCCGCCGCCGCGGTACTCCGGGGCGATCGCCACCCCGGCGATGCCGACCGCCGGCACGGCGTGGGCGCCGTAGAAGTACGCGTGCTCGAGCCCGACGGCCTTGCCGATCAGCCGCCCGCCGTCGACGGCACCGAGCGCGTGTGCGCCCGCGGCCGGGGTGGGCCGCCGGGCCGCCGGTCGCTCCACGGGCCCGCCGAAGGCCAGTCGGGAGAGCTGCCAAGCCGCGGCGTCGTCGTGCTCGCCGAGTGCGCGGATCTCGAGGGCCATGCCGTCATCCTTCCGCCTTTTCGGCTCCGTCGGGCCCGGCCGCGGGTCAGGGCAGCCGGTGACCGACCAACGGAAGGACCGGGCCCGCCCCGGCGTCGCGCAGGAGCGCGGCCGCGACGGTGAGGGTCCAGCCGGTGCGGCTGACGTCGTCGACGAGCAGGACGGGTCCGTCCGGCAGCGCGGGTGCGTCGGGGGAGACCGCGAGCCCGGCGAGCAGGCCGGAGACCCGGGCCGCCGAGGCGACGTCCGCCTCCGGCGCGGGACCGCTGACCGTCAGGACGTCGAGCAGCGGGAGCCGCCCGACCGCGGCGATGTGCGCCGCCATCCCCGCGACCCGACGGGGCCGGCGCCGGCTCGGTACCGGGACGACGGCGACGGGCCGCTCGGCCCAGTCCTTCGCCCACGCCTTGAGGACGTCGACGAGCGCCGTCCGCAGCTCCTCGGACGGGTCGGCGTCCGGGCCGGCGAGCTCCGCGATCAGCTCCAGCCACGCCGGGTCGTCGGCGAACGCGACCGCGCGGCCGGGCTCCACCCCGGCGAGGCGGCCCTTGCGCGCGACGCCGGAGGGCCAGATCTTGCGCGGCTCGAGGACGTGGTGCCGCCCCCGCAGGTGCCGGGTCGCGGCGGCCAGCGCCGCGGGTGAGGGCCCCGCGCCCGGGGCCGGGAGCTCGCCGGTGCAGACCGAGCAGCGCCCGCACGGCCCCGCGGCCGGGTCGTCGAGGGCCTCGGTCAGCACCTCCATCAGGCACCGGTGGCCGGCGGCGTAGGTCCGCATCAGGTCGGCCTCCGCGCGCCGGGCCTCGACGATGCGGTCGTACTTCGCGGCGTCGTAGGTCCAGCCCGTGCCGGTCGAGCACCAGCCGGAGCCCTTGCGCTCGACGGCGCCGTCGACGTGCAGCGTCTTCAGCAGAGCCTCGAGGCGGCCACGGCGCAGGCCGGTCTCGGCCTCGATCGCCGGCACGGACATCGTCGCGTCGGGTCCCTGCGCCTCGGCGAGCGCGTCGAGCAGCCCGAGCACCTGCCGGGCGGCCTGCGGGTCGGGGATGGTCGCGGTCGCGAAGTAGTCCCAGATCCGCGGGTCCGACTCCGCCGCGGGCAGCAGCACGCCGACCGCGCCCAGGGCGGCGAGCTCCGGCGGCAGCGCGCGGCCGGCCCGGCCGACCTGCTGGTAGTACGCGACGGGGGAGTCCGGCGACCCGACGTGGACGCAGAAGCCGAGGTCGGGCTTGTCGTACCCCATGCCGAGGGCGGAGGTGGCCACCACGGCCTTGAGCTCGTTGGCGCGCAACGCGGCCTCGATGCGGGCGCGTTCCTCCGGCGGCGTCGCGCCGGTGTACGCGGCGACGTTGTGGCCCTGGCTGCGCAGGAACTCCGCGAGCGAGGTGGTGGCGTCGACGGTCAGGCCGTAGACGATTCCCGACCCGGGGAGCGTGGCGAGCGCGTCGGCGACCCACGCGAAGCGCTGCACGCCGCCGAGGCCGGGGACCACCGAGAGCTTGAGGGTGGCGCGGGCGAGCGGGCCGCGCAGCACGAGTGTCGTGGGGCCGAGCTGGGCGGCGACGTCCTCGGTCACGCGGCCGTTGGCGGTGGCGGTCGTCGCGAGCACCGGAGCGCCTTCGGTCAGGCGCGCGAGCAGCCGCGTGAGGCGCTGGTAGTCGGGCCGGAAGTCGAAGCCCCAGTCCGAGATGCAGTGCGCCTCGTCGATGACGAGCAGCCCCGCGCCGGCGAGCAGCGGCAGCGCGCGGTCGGCGAACTTCGGGTTGGCCAGGCGCTCCGGCGAGACGAGCAGGACGTCGACGCGATCGGCGGCGAGGTCGTCGAAGATCGCCTGCCAGTCGTCGACGTTGGCGGAGTTGACGGTGGCCGCGCGCAGCCCGGCCCGCTCGGCGGCGGCGACCTGATCCCGCATCAGCGCGAGCAGTGGCGAGATGACGAGCGTCGGCCCGCGGCCGGCGGCGCGCAGGGCGGACGCGGCCGCCCAGTACACGGCGGACTTGCCCCAGCCGGTCGCCTGCACCAGCAGCACGCGGCGCCCGGTGAGCAGCGCGTCGACGGCCTCGATCTGGTCCGCGCGCGGCCGGGCGGCGGGCCCGGCGAGGGAGGTGAGGACCTGCGTCAGCGCCGCTTCGCCGGCGGAGGGACTCACGCGTTGCCGTACCGCACCGCGGCGCGCGCCCTGGCCTTGGCGGCCTCGACCTCGCGGTCCTTCGGCGGCGCGGAGGTGACGAGTTCGTCGAGCAACTGGGCCGAGGCGGCGGTCACCGCAGCGACCGCGCGCTCGAACGCGGCGGCGTTGGCGGCCGAGGGCTTGGTCGTCCCGCTGATCTTGCGCACGTACTGCAGGGCGGCGGCGGCGATCTCCTCCGGCGTCGCGGGTGGCGCGAAGTTGTGCAGGGTCCGGATGTTGCGGCACATGCGGCCCACCCTAGGCGCGCCGACCGACACTGCGCCCGGCGAGCTTTTCGGCGGTGGACAAATCCGATGATTCGGCTCCCGACCGAGCGGGTACACCGTCGGAACGTCCTGGGGAGGACGGCGCCGGGGGGCGCGAAAGGGGGCGCATGCGCTCGGTTGGGGGGAAGTCCGTGTCCGTAGTGTCCGCACGTTCGAGGTGGTCCGCGCGCTCGTGGCGCCGGGTCGCGGCCGGTCTGGCGTTGGCCGTGCCGCTGGGGCTCGCCGGCTGCTCCGGTGGCACCACCGGGCTGGCCGCCGCCGATGCCACCGATCTGCACGGACGCGTCGCCGCGATGCGCGCGGCGGCCGTGCTCGACAACCCCGACGCGGCGCGCACCGCGCTGGCGCAGTTCCGCGCCGATGTCGCGAGCCTGCTCGAGCGCGGGCAGCTCACCCCCGACCAGGCGGTGGCGTTGCTCGGGCACGCCGACGCCGTCGCGGTGCAGATCTCGTCGGAGGTGCGGCCGCCGACGCCCGCGCCGACTCCGAGACCCCACGTGGTCACGAAGGCGCAGCCGAAGCCACGGAAACAGACCGTCGCCCGGACTCCGGACCGGGACGAGCTGTCCTCGTTCTGGACGCTGCTGCGCGGGCGGATCGCCCAGCGGCTGAAGGACCAGGCGCGCGAGCACCGCCGGGACCGGGACCGGGATCGCGGCCGTGACGAGCGGGGGCGCGCATGACCGCCGGCGCCGAACCGCTGACCCGCACCGGCTGGGTGCACGTCGTCGCCGGTCAACGCTTCGGCCGTGACGGCCGCTACCTGCTGCTGCGCCTGCTCGGCACGGGCGGGATGGCGTCGGTGTGGGTCGCCGACGACACGGTCACCGGGCGTGAGGTCGCGCTGAAGATCCTCTCGGACTCCCTCGCGCTCGACCCCGCCTTCGTCGCGCGGTTCGCGCGGGAGGCCAAGCTCGCCGCCTCGCTCGACCATCCGGGCGTGGTGCGGATCCTCAATGCTTCCGTGCTCGACGCCTCCGTGGAGGACGGCGACGAGCGGCCGTACCTGGCGATGGAGTACGTCCCCGGCGGCACGCTGGCCGACCGCATCTCCACCGGCGGCCTCGATCGTTGGGACCTCACGGCGCTCGCGCGGGACTTGCTCGGCACGCTGACCCACCTGCACGACGCCGGGGTGCTGCACCGCGACCTGAAACCGGCCAACGTCCTGCTCGGCACCGACGGCCGCGTCCGCCTCACCGACTTCGGCGTCGCACAGCTCGCGGACGGGACGCGTGTCACGGGCACCGGCGAGCTGGTCGGCACGCAGCGCTACCTCGCGCCCGAGGTGCTCGCCGGCGATCCGGCGGACGTCCGCAGCGACCTGTACTCGTGCGGGGTGCTGCTCGCCGAGAGCGCGGGCGACGACGTCTCGCCGCCGGTGCACGCGCTGATCGCCCGGCTCACGCAGGACGATCCCGCGCGCCGCCCGTCCTCGGCCGTCGAGGCGCTCGCCCTGCTCGCCGGCGGGGAACCGACGTCACCGATCGTCGCGGCGCGGCCGAGCATCCCGGCCCAGGCGCGGCCGGCGCCGCCGGTGCCGGCCCCGACCCTGCCGGTCCGCTCGGCGCCGCCGGTGCGGACCTCCGCGCACACCCCGCCGCGAATGCTGATCGCCGGCGTGGCGGCCGCGGTCGTGCTGGTCACGGCCGGTGTCGTGCTCACGTCCGGCAAGTCGGAAGCGCCCCGCGATGTCCCGGTTCCGCCGCAGGGATCGCTGTCGCAGCAGTTCGACGGACTCGATGCGGCGATCGAAGCGGTCCGTCGCTGAGAGGTGATTCTGAGTGACCTTCACGATGTACTCGAATGCCGCAAGTCTCGGGACGAACGGCCACTCCCCGTGCTTTCGTGGATGCAGAGACACCGTCAGAACGCCCGGATCCGGGCGGCGCCGGGGGGCGTTGTAGGCGACGGAGGGGGACGCGCATGCTTGCGCGACAAGGACGACGGCTGCCTGCGTGCGGTCGGATGGTGGTGGCCGGCCTCGCCGTGCTCGCGTTGGCCGGGTGTGACGGGGCGTCGACCACGCTGGGTGCGGCGTCGCAGGAGCTGCTGCACGAGCGGGTCGCCCAGGTGCGTGCGGCCGCGGACAGCTCCGACCGTGACGCAGCGATCGCGGCGGTGGAGTCGTTCCGCGCCGAGGTTGAGCGCCTGCTCGACGCCGGGGAGCTGACCGACAGCGAGGCCGCGGGTCTGCTCGCGCACGCCGACGCCATCGCGACGAAGGTGATGGCCGACGTCGTTCTCCCGACGCCGGAGCCCACACCGACCGCGACGCCGGAGCCCACGCCCGAACCGGCTCCGGTGGCCGCCCCGGTCACACCGGCGCTCAGCCCGGAGCAGATCCTGCAGGGCGAGACCGGTGCCCGCTTCAGCGAGATGCTCCGCGAACGCCTCGCCGAGTACATCGAGAAGCGGCTCGCCGAGCGTGAGGCTCAGGAGAAGGCCGAGCGCGAGAAGGCCGAGGCCGAGCGCAAGCAGGCCGAGAAGCAGAAGGCCGAGAAGCAGAAGGCCGAGAAGAAGAAGGACCGGAACCGCGACAAGCGTTCGGGAGGCTCCGGTGCGCACTGACCACCTCGGCGGGACGCTCGCCGACCGCCTGCAGTCCGGGCCGCTCGGCCGCGACGAGCTGGCGCAGCTCGCCCGCGACCTGCTGGACATGCTCGCCCAGCTCCACGCGAAGGGGACGGTGCACCGGGACCTGCGTCCGGACACCGTCCGCCTCGACGGCGAGGGTCGGCTCCACAGCTCGAAGATCGGCACCCAGCGCGGCGCCGCCCCGGACGCGGTTCCGAGCAGCGACGACGTCAGTGCTGACCTGCTCGCCTGCGGGCAGGTGCTCGCCGCCGCCGCGGGCCCGGACGCCTCCGCGCCGGTGATGGTCCTGATCGGCATGCTCACCGCCGACGAGCCCGTCCTGCGCCCCGGCTCCGCGAGCGAGGCCCTCGCCCTGCTCGGCGGCGCCCCCGTCCCGCGGGCCCGGACCGTCGACGACACCCCGACCCCACCCGCTCCGATCCCACCCGCTCCGACCCCACCCGCTCCGACCCCGTCGGCTCCGACCGCTGCTCCGGTCCCGGCTCCGGCACCGCCGTTCCCGCCGGTCGAGGCCGGCGCGGTCGCCGAGGCGCCACC
Source organism: Sporichthya brevicatena (assembly GCF_039525035.1). Classification (NCBI taxonomy): domain Bacteria; kingdom Bacillati; phylum Actinomycetota; class Actinomycetes; order Sporichthyales; family Sporichthyaceae; genus Sporichthya; species Sporichthya brevicatena. The sequence goes on along the minus strand of NZ_BAAAHE010000049.1, from coordinate 43,860 downwards.
GCTGTTCCCGCTCCCGGCCCCGGCGGCGCAGACGCAGCCGATCCCGGTGGCCACCGAGCTGCCGCCGGCGCCCGAGGACCGCTACCGGCGTCGGCCGAGTGCGAAGGTCGTCCTCGCCGTCGTGGGGGCGCTGCTCGCGGTCGGTGTCGTGGTCGGTGCCGTGGTGGCGACGACCGGGGGCAGCGACGACCCGGGGACCGAGATCCCGCCGCCCGCGGCGACCTCGCTCGACCAGCAGCTCTCCGACCTCGACGGCGTCATCGACACCCTCGGCGGCTGACGGGGTGTCAGCGTCCGGGTGATCAGCGGGACCGGTGGCGGTCGGGGACGATCGTGCCCTTGTCGATGACGAGGATCCGGTCGCTGGCGTCCTCATGGACCTGCTGGAACTGCTCGGCGACGAGGACGGCGACGCCGTCGTCGGCGATCTCGCGCAGGGTGGCGTAGACCGAGTCGACGACGACGGGGGCGAGTCCCTGCGAGGGTTCCTCGACCAGCAGGAGCTTCGGGGCGGACATCATCGCCCGGGCGATCGCGACCATCTGCTGCTCGCCGCCGGACAGCGTGCCGGCCTTCTGGTTCAGGCGCTCGGCGAGGACGGGGAACAGGGCGAACGCGCGGCCGAGGCCGTCGCGCTTGCGGGCCCGCGGCAGGGAGGCCGCGCCCATCAGCAGGTTCTCCTCGGTCGTGAGATTGGCGAAGATGCGCCGGCCCTCGGGCGAGAGCCCGATGCCGGCGGCGACGCGACGGTGCGGTGACCACGTCGAGATACCGACACCGTCGAGGCGGATGTAGCCACCGATCACCGGGACGGTGCCGACGATCGTCTTGAGCAGCGTCGACTTCCCGGCACCGTTCGCGCCGAGCAGGGAGACGACCTCGCCGGGCCGGACCTCGAGCGTCACCTTGTGCAGCACGGCCTGACCGCCGTAGCCGGCGACCAGGTCCTCCACGGCGAGGATCGCGTCAGTCACGGGCGGGCTCCAGGCCGTCGAGGTAGTCCAGGCGCGTGCCGAGGTACCGCTGCTGCACCTCGGTGTTCGCCGCGATCTCGGCCGGCGTGCCCGTCGCGAGTACGCGTCCCTCGGCGAGGACGTGGACGGAGTCGCAACTGTCGAGCACGGCCTTGACGTAGTGCTCGACGATCAGGACCGAGAGCCCGAGATCGCTGTGCAGCCGACGGATCAGCGAGAACATCGCCGACGACGACGCGGGGTCGAGCCCGGCCGCGGGCTCGTCGAGCAGGAGCAGGCGGGGGCCGGCGACCAGGGCGCGGGCGATCTCGACCCGGCGCCGGGCGGAGAACTCCAGCGTCCCGACCCGCTCGTCCCAGTAGGTGTGGACGTCGAGCAGTCGCGCTGCCGCGTACCCGGCCTCCTCGGCCTCGCGCAGCGCGGCCCACGCCGACGGGCGACCCGCGACGAACGACGCGGTCCGCGCCCGCACCGCCGCCCACGCCCCGCCGCAGATGTTGTCCCCGGCGGTGAGCTCCGGGATGACGCGCGTGTTCTGGAACGTCCGGGTCATGCCGAGCCGCGAGCGGTCCCACGCACTCGTGCGGGTGACATCGCGACCGAACAGCTCGACGGTGCCGGAGTCCGGCGCGGTGAATCCGGAGACGACGTCGAACAGCGTCGTCTTGCCGGCGCCGTTGGGACCGATCAGCCCGACCATCTGCCCGACCGGCACTTCGATGCTCGCCCCGGTCAGTGCGCGGATCGGCCCGAATGCCAGGCGGACGTCGGTGGTGCGCAGCGCGGTCCCGCTCTCGGGCCGCGGCGGCAGCCAGCGCTCCAGCACCTCGAGGCACGCGCTGCGCTCGGCGGGGCTCAGGACGCCGGCGTTCTCGTCCGCGAGCCCGGCGGACTCCCGCAGCACCGCGGTCGCCAGACGCTTGCGCCGGGTCCGCTGCCGGCGCTTGCCGTATCGCCGCCGGCGTTCCAGGTCCTGCATCCGCCCGCCGACGCCGCGTGCCCCGAACAGCGCGCCGAACCCGAGCGCGACCGAGGCGATGAAGCTCTGCTCGATGTCCCAGCGCTCGAGCTCGATCGGCATCACGTACAGGTACGCGGCGACGACGATCACGGCCGCCATCGAGTCGACGCCCGCGAGCACCGGGATGCAGAGCAGCAGCAGCGAGGTCTCGACGTCCCAGCCGAGGAACAACGGCGGCGTCACGTAGAACATCGACCCGAGGACGCCGCCGACCCCGGCGAGGAAGCCGGCGAGGGTGAACGCCAGCACCCGGAACCGCACGGGCGGGATGCCGAGCGCCGCCGCGGACTGCCGGTTCGACCCGACGACCAGGAAGGCGAGCCCGGCCGGGCTGCGCCGCAGCCGGATGAGCAGCACGAGAACGACCGCCAGCCAGGCGAGCGCGAAGAAGTAGAAGATCCGGTCGTCGACGAGGTCGAGGCCGAGCGGCTCCGGTCTCGGGTTCACCAGCGGCGCCCCGCCGTTGCCGCCGGAGACCCCGCCGGACAGGTAGCCGATCGGGTAGATCGTCTTCTCGATCGTCACCTGCAGGCCGAGAGTGAGGATGACGAGGTAGATCGTCGGCAGCCGCCCCGAGACGAGCGCGAGGCCCGCCATGAACGCGGTGGCGATCGCGACCGCGATCAGGGCCGCGACGATCCACGGCAGACCCTTGCCCTGGTCGTCGCGGTCGAGCCAGTTGGCGTAGTACATCGCCGAGGCGAACACCCCGGCCGAGGCGAGCGAGATCTCCCGCGCCCAGCCCTGCAGCACGAGCAGGCCGAGGCCCAGGATCGCCACCGGGATCGCGGCGGTCAGCCCGAAGACCCGGTAGTCCGCCATCCACAGACCCCACGCGACGAGCAGCCCGGTGAGGACCAGCGAGGCCGGACTGCTCATCGCCCGCACGACCGGGCGGGACTTGGTCTCCAGCCCCTCGAAGATGTCCGGGGCCACGCTCGTCACGCCTGCCGCCGTTCGAGCAGGAAGAACGTCTCGCGCCGGAACCGGGCCGCGATCACGATCAGCGCCAGCAGCGTGCACGACAGCGTGATCTCGCGGGTCCCCGCGGTGACCTCGCCGAAGAATCCGACGACCAGGGCCGTCTCGAGGATGCCGTAGACGACCGCCCCGGCGAGCGCCAGCGGCAGGCTCCGCAGTCCGCCGACGACGGCGATGAGCATCCCGCGCACCATCAGCAGGAGCAGTCCGTCGACGGGTTCGGCGACGGCCGCGGCGTACATGGCGCCGGCGAGAGCGGCGACCGCGCCCGAGACGCCGTAGACCCCGGTGCCGATCAGCCGGAGCTTGGCGCCGCACCAGACGCTCGCCTCCACGTCGTCGGCGATCGCGCGGATGGCCAGCCCGGTGTAGGTCCGGGACAGGAACAGGGCGAGCCCGGCGACCAGCACGCACAGCAGGACGAACGCCGCCAAGCGGTGGTTCGTGACGACGACGTCGCCGACCCGCGTCCCGCCGTCCCCGAACGGGCTCGGCGTGCTCGAGAGCCCGCCCGGGCGGATGTAGTAGCCGGACAGATTGCCGATGACCAGCAGCCCCGCGATCGAGACGACCGTCAACGTCATACCGGGCAGCTCCGCCATCCAGCGGGACATGACCAGCGCCCCGAACGCGACGCCGACGACCGCCCCGCCGACGATCGTGAGCAGCAGCGCGAGCTTGGTCGCGACGATCGGATCGTTGCGGCCGAAGTCCTCCGCGGTGGTGCCGGCCGGGCCGCGCGCCAGGTAGGCGTAGGTCAGCGCGCCGAAGATCGCGATGCCGCCGTGGACGAACGCGATCGTCCGGCTGATCCGGTAGGTCAGCACGATCGCGACCGGAAGCATGCCGTAGAGCGCCGCCACGGTCAGGCCGAGGACGACGATCTCCGGGACGAGATCCAGCTGCACGCGGATCGGGACCTTCCTCGAGCTGCCTCGGGGAATCTACCCGTATGTCCGGGACGTTCCGGCTCCGTCGGGGGCCACGCCTTGACACCGCTCCGGGCTCGGAGTGGGCTGGTCGCCGGGCACCATCGGCGGCGCCGACTCGTTGGCGTGGTGGGGAGATCCGGGCGAGGGAGCAATCCGCCGCCCGGCCGTCTTACGAATTTCACTCCGACGCAACACATCCGTGCGCTTCGAGAGTCACGCTGGAGTACGGAGAGGTCGGAGGGGGAAGGAGTATGAGCATGACAGCGATGACGTGGCTAGAACGGGAGTACTGGTCCCAGCCTCGCCCCGTCGTGCCCGCCTCCCGCCCGGGTGGCTCGGCGCCGGCGCTGAAGACCGTGCCGAAGACCGCACCGACACCGCGGTTCGAACGGCAGGGATCCGAACTGGTCCTCGTGGTGCCGATCTCGGCCACCGAGGCCGCGCACGGGGCTCTGATCAAGGTGCCCGCACCGGGCACGGTCGTTCGACTCCGGGTTCCCCCGGGGACGACGAGCGGCCGCCGGTTCCGGGTTCCGCGGGTGAGCGCTCCGGCGCCGGACGGATTCGGCGACCTCACGGTCGTCGTCGAGGTGTACTGACCACTCCCGTCACGCGACACAACAACGGCCCCCGCCACCGGCGGGGGCCGTTTCGTGTCTCGCGACCGCTCGGCGCTAGTTCTGCACGTCGTCCTGCACGTCGCCGGCCTTGTCCTTGGCGTCGTCCTTGGCGTCGCCGGCCTTGTCCTTGGCGTCGCCGGCCTTGTCCTTGGCGTCGTCCTTGGCGTCGCCGGCCTTGTCCTTCGCGTCACCGGCCTTGTCCTCGGCGTCGTTCTTGAGGTCGTCGGCCGTGTCGCTGATCTGCTGGCCGACGCCGGGGTTGTCGTCGTCATCGTCTCCGCACCCCGCGAGCAGGCCGGAGCCGAGGATGACAGCGGCGGCGACGGCGACGGTGCGGCGGGCGAGTGGCGACCGGGGCATAGGTACCTCCGAAAGGGCGGTTGATGTCCCCGCCGGACTGCCCCGGCCGCAACCGGTCACACCTGACTACTTCCTGAGTGCCGCCTGGTGGCGGCCCCGGGTCACTTCCCCTTGGCCAGGTCCCCGAGCAGCGTCTGCGCGGCGAGTTTGCCCGGCAGCGAGCAGACACCACCGGTCGGGTGCGTGCCCGCGCCGGAGAGGTAGAGGCCCTTGAGCGGCGTCCGGTACCGGCCGAACCCGGGGGCCGGGCGCATCGGTCCGAACCGCGTGATGAGCGGGTCGACGTGGTAGACGTTCCCGGCCGGGGCGTTGAAGCGCGCCTCCAGGTCGGGGCCGCACAGCACGGTGCGGCCGATCTCGTAGGTGTCGAGGCCGACGTAGTACTGCGACGCGTCCTTGATGACGGCCTGGCCGACCTCGTGGCGGACCTGCTCCCACGGCACGACCGGGTTCACCGGCGGGATGCCCGACCACAGCCAGAACGTGTCGCCCCCCTCGGGGGCCTGGGTCGGGTCGACCCGGCTCGGGACGATCGAGCAGTGGACCGGCATCGGCGAGTACCACTCGCCGCGGACGGTGGCGTCCCAGGCGGCGCTCTGCTCCTCGAGGGTCGCCCAGGCGACGAGGATCCCGGTCGGGTCGAGCTTGTCCTTACGCCACTGCCGGTGCTTCTCCATCGTGATCTTGCCGCTGGTCGCGACGTTGATCTTCAGCGAGGTGGCGTGGGTCTTGCGGATCGGGATGTCCTTGGCCCGGGCCTCGAGCTTGGAGCCGAACGTGCCCGGCGGGAGCAGCTTGGTCAGGGTGATGATCGGGTTGCACGTCGTCATCACACCCTCGCGGGCGCGGATCGTCTCGCCGGACTCCAGCACCACCGCGGCGACGCGGTCGCCCTCGACCTTGAGCTCGGCGACCGGCGCGGAGAGGCGGACCTCGCCGCCGTGCGCGACGAAGCAGGCGTGCAGTGCCTTCGGCAGGGCGGCCGTGCCGCCGATCGGCATCGCGTTGGCGACGCGCTGCACGATGCCGAGGTAGATCATCGCCCAGGCGGTCATGTCGAGCTTGAGTTGCGAGAAAGCCGCCATCGCCGACAGGGCGCCCTTGGGCAGCGGGGACTCGAAGGTCTCGTCGAGGAACTCGAAGTGGGACGCCCCGACGATGTGCTTGAGACCCCACATCTTGCGCAGGTGCGGGACCGCCTTCGCCGTCTCCTTCAGCAGCTCCTTGCTCAGCGGCCGCGTCGGGTGGACCTTCATGTACTCGATGACCGGACCCATCGCGTAGTACATGGCGTTCGACATCTCCAGCCACGCCCGCGCGTCCTTCGGGGAGAAGTACCGCAGCTCGTCGGCGGTCCTGCTCGCGTCCTTCCAGATCGCGAGCGAGCTGCCGTCGGGGGCGAGCTGGATGTGCGCCGGGTCGACCGGGATCTCGCGCAGCCCGTACTTGTACAGCTCCAGCTCCTCCGCGACCCCGGAGAGCCGGAAGATGCCGGTGAGCTGGATCGCGCCCTCGTTGAACAGGTGGTTCGGCGCCTCCGGGAGCGTGGCGTTCGTGGCCGTCATCCCGCCGAACTGCGGCGAGGCCTCGACGATCAGCACCCGCTTCCCGGCCTTGGCCAGGTAGCAGCCGGCGGTGAGGCCGTTGTGGCCCGCGCCGACGATGACGACGTCGTACTGCTGGGAGGACTGCAGCGGTGTGGTCATGCACACATCCTCCGCCTACCTGATTCGCAAATCAAGTTTGAAAGTTCATTCGCCTGTGGCATCGTTCGGACGTGGAGAAAGCGGAACCGAAGGCGCCGAAAGAGGGGCGCCGTGAGCGCCGCAAGACCGAGGCGCGGGAGCGGCTGCTCGCGGCGGCGCGCCAGGTGCTCGCCGAGGGCGGCGAGGCCAACCTGCGGATCGGTGACGTCACCGAACGCGCCGACATCGGGTTCGGCACTTTCTACAGCCACTTCGAGTCCAAGGAAGCCCTCGTCGAGGCCGTCCTGCTCGAGGTGATGGCCAGCGTGTCCGCGATGATCGGCACCAAGGCGCTGGAGTTCGACGACGCCGCCGAGACCGCAGCGTTCGCCTACCGCCGCTTCGTCCGCTTCGCCGCCGAGCAGCCCGAGCTCGCCGCGGTGATGACCAAACTCGAGGGCGCCGACACCAAGTTCGAGGAGTCCCTGCTCCCCTACGCGCGCAAGACCCTGGAGCGCGGGATGGAGACTGGCCGCTTCGCCATCGGGGACCTCGAACTCGCGCTGACCTCGGTCTCCGCCGCGGGCTTCGCCGCGATCAAGGGCGTCCTCGCCGGCCGCTTCGGTCCCGACGCCGACTCCGCGGGCGCCGAGATGATGCTCCGCGCCTTCGGCGTCCCCGCCGCCGAGGCGACCGAGATCGCCCACCGCCCGATGCCCGCGCTCGAACTCGACGCCTGACGCCGACCCTCGTTGCCCCGGGGCGGCTAGGTTCCTGCCGTGCCTGACGAGTCTGACTTCCGCGTCATCTGCGAGGTCGAGCCGCCCACCCGGCCGGACCTCAAGCACGTCCGCCACCAGATCGGGGTGCTCGCGCCGATCGCGGACGCGTTCCTGATCCCGGACAACCACATCGGCCGGGCGACCGTCTCGAGCATCGCCGTGGCGCACGAGGTCGAGGCGATGGGGGGCCGGTCGGTGGCGTGCGTGAACGCCCGTGACCGCAACCTGCTCGGCTTCCGCCGGGACCTGCTCACCGCGGCCGCGTACGGGGTCGACCAGTTCCTGTTCGTCCACGGTGACAAGCCGACGGCCGGCGACCGGACCAGCGAGCTCACGGTGGGCGCGATGCTGGAGGAGGCCCGCGCGACCACCGACCGCCCCGCCTTCGACGGGGTCGGCCCGTTCCGCCTCGGCGTCACCGCCGGGCTCGGGCGCCGGTTCCCGCGCTGGAAGCAGCAAGCCGACTTCGCCTTCGTCCAGGTCAGCTACTCCACCGAGGCGCTGGTGCGCTGGCGCGAGGAGAACCCCGTCGACCTGCCGGTCTACGCCGGGGTGATGGTGCTCGCGAGCACGACCATGGCCGAGCGGCTCCGGGCGTCCATCCCCGACATCCACATCCCGGCCGAGCTCGTCGAGCGCGTCCGCCGGGACCCGGCCGCCGGCGTGGAGGCCGCGTGCGAGCAGGTCCTCGCCCTCCGCGACAGCGGCGCCTACGCCGGCGTCCACCTGATCCCGGTCAGCCGCTACCGCGAGGTCGGCGCCCGCCTCGAAGCCGCGCTCTGACGGAGCCGCGGTGGACGTCCACGGGACGTCCACGAATGAGACCGGAGATGAGACCAGACCGGTCGCGACGGCGATCCTGGGCCTTCGTCGGCGGCGCGGCCTACACTCACAGATGTGACCAGCGAGCCGCACGACCTCCTCCAGCACGCCTTGGCCCTGCCCCCCTCTGAGCGGGCCGGAGTCGCGGCGGTGTTGTTGGCGAGCCTGGACGGCGAGGCGGGCGACGACCCTCAGGTCGTCGATGACGACTGGGCCTCGGAACTGGCAGCCCGTGCGCGCCGGGTCGTGGACGGCGACTCGGCCGGCACTCCCTGGCAGGACGTCCGCGACGGCCTGGCCACGCGTCTTGCCGAGCGGTGAAGCGCAGGGTCCTCTTCGAGTCGGAGGCCGCTGCCGAACTTACCGACGCGGCGCACTGGTACGACGATCAGCATCCCGGTCTCGGGTCGGCGTTCCTTGCGGCGGTCGAGGCCGCTGTCTGCGACATCGACCAGTGGCCCGATGCGGCCCCGTTGATCTCCGGCTTCCCGGTCGACCTGCCGGTGCGCCAGGCCGCGGTGCGCCGCTTCCCGTATCGGGTGGCCTATCTGGTGATCGATGACGTGATCCGCGTTCTCGCGGTCGCGCACACGCGGCGCAAGCCGCGCTACTGGACCGACCGCACCGGCTGGGGTGACGAACCGAACGCCTCCGAGTAGATCCGCCCCGGGCTGGAACGCTCCGCGACGGCGGATCCAGGCTCTGACGGGGTACGGACGGAAGGCGATCTTGGGCGTCGCAGGCAATGTGGGGCATGGCCGCGAGCACGTAGCGGGTGAGCTCACCACGAACAGGACGATGTACGCCCAGCGGATGGCCGCTTCACGCGACGACAGGCGGCGCACGGCCGGCCTGTGACCTCGGTAGCGGACGGCATGGTCGAGGCCGAATCGCCGCAGGGTTGCGTTTGTCCGGCGGCCGAGCGCCGCGACGTGATTGCGGGCAGATGAGACCGCAGCTGAGACCGGACACCAGAACGCCGGGCTCCCCTCACGGGGTCGCCCGGCGTTCGTGCTGGTGAGCTGGCGGTGGCGGTGGGATTTGAACTCTGACAGCCGGGTGTCCGCTGTTGTCCCCCTTTGGCTTACAGCTCTGTGTTTACGCAGCTCAAACGCCATTTGCTGGTCGAGGCCCCTCCGAAGCGGACCGCTGGAAACCGACGTTGCCCGTAGTTTCTGTGACCACTCGCGTGACCACTCCCGTGACCAAGGCGGTCGCAGGGCCGGGCTGACGGCGGCGGTTTGGCCGCTCGTGATACCCAAGATCGATGGGCACAACACAATGATATTGTTGTGCTGTGCTGCCGCCGTTCGATCCCGTGGGCCGGCTCCCGGACGGCGAGTACGAGGCCGACTGGCAGGAGATCGTGGAGCGCTTCGGGTGGAACGAGCGCCGACGGCGCCTGCTGGATGGGCTCGCCGAGGCGATCGATCTGTTGGTCGCCGCCGGGTGCAAGCGGGTGTGGCTCAACGGCAGCTTCGTCACCGCGAAGGACGAGCCGGCGGACTTCGATGCCTGCTGGGACACCGACGGCGTCGACCTGGAGGTGCTGGACCCGCTGCTGCTGGACCTGTCCGGCGGCCGCGTCTCGCAAAAGCAGCGCTTCGGTGGCGAGCTGTTCCCGAACGTCGTCGAAACCGGCTCTGGGTTGAGCTTCGCGGAGTTCTTCCGCAACGACCGGGACACCGGCCGGAAGGGGATCGTCGTGCTGAGGATCGGAGAGACGCCGTGATCACCAACGAGGTGCAGTACCGCGCGACCAAGGCGCACCTGGCCACGTTCGAGGAGGCCGCGGCGAACCTGGAGACCAAGAGCGCGACCGGGCATGCGGCGAAGCTGGCTCAGCTCGAACTGGACGCCGTCCGGGCCCAGGCCGACGACCTGCGCGCCGAGCTTGCCGAGTACGACCTGCTCCGCTCGGGGCAGGTCACGACCTTCGAGGCCGGTTCCCTGGCCGAGGTGGCTACCCTGCTGGTCAAGGCGCGCATCGCCCGGGGATGGACCCAGCGCCAGCTCGCCGATGCACTAGGTGTCGCCGAGCAGCAGGTCCAGCGCTACGAGTCCACCGGCTACCGGTCAGCGAGCCTGGCACGCATCTGCGACGTGGCCGACGCGTTGGGCGTGACGGTCACCGAGCGCGCGGTCCTGGGTACGAACAGCGCCGCCTGAGCCGGGGCCTGCTCCGGCGACGGCTGGTCTGCCGCGGCGGGAAGGTCGCCGAGGCCGATCCGTGCCGGGATTGATCCCCGTTACCGGGTCTGTCGGGATCGGACGAATCGGACTCTTGATCGTCTGGTCGGGTGGGTGTTTCTACCTGTTCGGGCGGGACGGGAGTGGTCGTCCGGTTGATCCGGCGCCGTGCCGGATCGGTCACGCTGAGCGCGCCGTCGCAGCGCCCGGTCTTGTGGGCCGACTGGTTCGGGTAGGCCGCGCACGGGGTGCGCCGACAGCTGGGGTGGGCATGAGCAGGCCGCGCGCTGGCGTGGGCAGGGTGCTGGGCCGGGCGGGGTGGGTGAGGTCGGGGACGTCGCTGCTTGCGTCTGACGACCCTGGGGCCAGCTCAGGTGATCACACCCAACCTTGGGGTCGTGCGGCGTGTCGGCAGCGCATGCACCGGCCGCCCGCAGGGATCCGGCCTCCCGCGAGGCCCGTGTCATCGGCGCTCGGCGTCGGGTGACGTGTCGTCAGCCCGCCGGGTCGATGCACCACCGTCGGGCGCGGACGACGTCGAGGCCGGGAAGCGGCACCAACTAGTTCCCTGGTGGCGCGGGTACGGCGGCGTCGAATGCAGGATCGTCGCGGCGGATGGTGAATAGGGCAGGGCATGTGCCGCCGTTGCGTGCGCTCTGGTCGGCGAGGTGGGCGCCCAACCACCCGACCGTGTCCAAGGACCATTCGGCGAGGGTCCCGCGGGCAGTTACCCGATGCAGCGGGGGGCCCTTCCAGAGCCAGTCGCCGAACGGCGGAGCGATCCGCGCGGTGTCAGTGGGCAGGTGCTCGTGGAGCACGAGGATCGGGGGGTCACCGATGCCGGCCTGTTCGCAGAGTCCAGCCGCCATCGTTGCCGCCCACGGCTCTTGCCCGCTGTCCAGGCTGAGGACCACGTCGGTGGCGGCGGTGGGGTCACCTCCGTGGAACCGTCCGCTGGTCAGCAGTGAGGGCTGGTTCACGGGATCCAGTCGCGGTGAGGTGTTGAGCATCTGGATCGGCAGCAGTATCTGCACGGCCTGTACGTTCAGGTGTCCTATCCGGTTCAGCGCGTCACCAGCGCACCGGAGGAAAGGCTCGGTCGGCAGCGGCCGGTCGGGGTGGACGGGGCGGATGTTCGCGTGGAACCAGGCGACCAGCGGCGGGGTGGTGGACCCGTGGGGGTGTTCGCGTCCGGCGTCGTTCAGCACCCATAGGCCGGGTGCCCCGCCCAGCGCGTGATTCGCCTGGCCCGCGGTGACGGGCACCGGGCCGCGGCCATCGAGCCATCCCATGGCCATCGAGTGGTCGATCATGCGCGCGGTCAGCGCATCGTCGGTGTCAAGGTCGGCGGGCAGCCACGGGTGCGGCGTCAGGTCGCCGTAGATCGCAGCGACCATCGCGCCGGTGGGGTGATCGGACCCGGGCAGCGCAGCTGGGTGGGGAGCCTGTTCGGTCACTCGGCGCCCTCCAGGGCGGAGCTGGTACGGGGTCTACGGCCGCACCATTCTCACCCGGCCTCGGTGTAGCTCGCGGCCGGGTGAGATCTGCGCGCGGGTCGGATCAGGAGTACACCCGGCACGGCACGTTGTTCTCGAAGTACCACTTCTCGGCGGTGTCGCCCTCGTCGATGACGTCGACGTCGACCTCGTTGCGCCAACCCGTCGTGGCGCTGTCTTCGCAGTCGCGTCGGACGGTGGTGCGTTGGCCGTAGGGGGTGTAGGTCTTCAGCGTCGAGGTGTTGCAGGCCTTCTGGTGCCAGTACCCGTTGCCGTTCGCGACGTACCACTCGTACAGGCAGGCGCGGACCTTTGCGGTCGGCTTGGTGCAGTTCCCCTTGTTCCACCATCCGTGGGCGGAGACGGCCCAGCCGGTGGCCGAGGGGTGGGGCTGGTCGATCCCGGTGTAGGGCGTGCAGGCGCTGCCGAAGAGCGCAGCCGGCTCCTCGGTCCCTGAACCGTCGGCCTTCATCCATTTTCCGGTGGTGCCCAGGTTCGGGTTGGCTGCCGGGCGAGGTTCGTTCCGGCTCTCGTCCGCGACCGTGAGCGTCTTCTCGACCTGCGCGGCAGCCGGAGCCCCGTAGAGCGCCGCGAACAGGCCGGCAAAGGCCAGCGCTCCAGCGCCAAGTCGGACGTTTCTCCTCACAACTGATCCCCCGTCTGATGTCCGCAACTGCTTGGGCGGAGCGGCATGAGCCGCTTGCCTGTGAGACGAGGGTTTGCTCGGTTCGGTTGCCTAACGAACGACTGATTCGCGGTTCGGTCGAACAGTGGATAAGGCCGCACAACGGATGATCGGCGAGGTGCGGAAGCATGTCGGGCACATGGACCCGCGACCCCATACAGGTCTTCCTACTTGAGGTGGGGGCTGGTCACCGCCGCCGATGAGGGCTCACCGACGCCACCTGTCCGGTCAAGTTCGAGAGCCCGCACGCCGAGCGTAGGCGGCTGTGTTCGGTCGAGTGATCTGGCCCCCTCCCGCCGCCCACCCCGGGCAACTCAGTGCTCGCACGCATGCGGCACGCCCAATCGCCAGTTGTCTTCTCGACGATTCTTCGTCACTCTTGATTCGCTGCTATTCCCCGCTACCAGCCATGATTATCCGTGCCTTTCCCTCTCTCGGCCGTCCAATCACGCCCGCCCAAAAATCGTCAGACATGTGCATTCTTGGAATGTACGGTTGTCCGCAACGTGGGCAGTCTGGGTGGGGTTATTCGGGTGTTGAGTTCGGCGAAGATCGGGACGTCGTCGTGGGGGTACTACACGGCCGGGGTGGCGTGCGCGGCCACGGACTACTACATCGGGGCCGGGGAGGCCCCGGGTCGCTGGTCGGGCCGCGGCGTGGCCGCGTTGGGCCTGGAGCCGGGCGCCCGGGTGAGCGAGGCGCAGCTGGAGGCTCTGTTCGCCCGGGCTCTTCATTCGGTCACCGGGCAGCGGCTCGGGCGGGCGTGGCGCCACGATGCGGTGACCGGGTTCGATTTGACGTTCTCGGCCCCGAAGAGCGTCAGTTCCCTGTGGGCACTCGGAGATCGCGCGATGGCGGGGGAGGTGCGGGCCGCGCACCGGGCGGCCGTGGATGCGGCGTTGTCCTACCTGGACACCCACGCCTCGTTCTCCCGCCGCGGGGTGGACGGGGTGAAGCAGGTCGCCACCGCGGGCCTGGCGGCGGCGTTGTTCGAGCACCGCACAAGCCGGTGCGGGGATCCACAGCTGCACACCCACGCGCTGGTGGTGAACAAGGTGTTCTGCGCCGATGGGCGGTGGCGCACCCTGGACGCGACGGAGCTGTATCACCACAAGAAGTCGGCCGGCACGGTTTATCAGGCCGCGCTGCGCAGTGAATTGCATTCCCGCCTCGGGGTTGTTTTCGATGCACCGAACGCGCACGGCCAAGCCGAAATCAGCGGGATCCCCGCGGGCTTGTTGAAATTGTGGTCGAAACGGACCGCGCAAATCGAACCCGAGGCGGCGGCCAAGATCGCCCAGTACGAGAAATCCCTCGGCCGCTCGTTGACTGCTGGCGAGCGGGTGGCGGTGACCAAGACCGCGGTGCTCAAGACCCGGCCGGGCAAGACCCACCCCGACCCGGGCACGCTGCACGAGACCTGGGCCGCCGAGGCCGAACGCGCCGGGCACCGCCCGCCCGAGGTCCTCGCCCAGGTCCGCGCGGCCGCCGTGGCCCACCCGGCCACCCAGCCCCTGGCCCCTGGGGATGCTGCAGCGCAGGCCGCTCACGCCGTGATGGGCGCCGTGATGGACGCGGTGACCGTCGACGCGGTCGCGGCGGCCGCCGGGGCGCGGTCCACGTTCTCCCGCGCCGATGTCGTCGCCCAGGTCGCGGCCCGTCTCCCGGTCGATGCCCGCGGCGCCGACGCGGTGCTGTCCGCGGTCGAGACCCTGACCGATCAGGCCCTCGGTTTGGACGCGGCCGTGCCGGTCGGTCGCCGGTCGCAGGGGGTGACGCCGCGGGCCTCGGATGCGCGGTGGGCCGGCGCGGACGTGCTCGCATCCGAGGAACGGATCCTGGACCTGGCCCGCCGCGGCCGCGCGGGCGGGTACGGCCGCGTCCACGACGCGGCCGTCGCCGCGGCGCTCACCACCGCCGCCGCCGGCACAGCGTCCCATGCTGGGCACCCTGCCGGCCCCGGTGCTGGATTGGACGCTGGGCAGCGGGCGGCCGTGCAGGCCCTGACCGTCGGTGGGGATTTCCTGTCGGTGCTGACCGCCCCGGCCGGGGCGGGCAAGACCGCCACGCTAGGGGCGGCGGCGCGGGCCTGGGCGGCCGCCGGGTACCGGGTGATCGGGCTCGCCCCCTCCGCCCGGGCTGCCGCGGAACTGGCCGCGGCCACCGGCGGGGTCGCGGACACGCTGGCGAAGTGGCGGGTCAACCACCAGCGGCGGGCGATCCTGACCGGGGACCTGCGGGAGCGCACTGTGCTCAACCCTACGAGCGTGGTGATCCTGGACGAGGCCTCGATGGCCAGCACCGTCGACCTGGACGAACTCATCTCCGCCGCGGCGGTCGGGGCGGCCAAGGTCGTGCTGGTGGGTGACCCGGCCCAGATCGGGGTGATCAACGGCCCCGGCGGGATGCTCGCCGCCCTCGCCCGCGCGGGCCACGGGCACGAACTCGGCACCGTGCACCGCTTCCACCACAAGTGGGAAGCCACCGCCTCCCTCGCCCTCCGCGCCGGGGACCCCACCGCACTGAGGACGTACCGGGATCAACAGCGGCTTCACCCCTGCCCGGACGCCGACACCGCCCTCACCGCTGTGCACGACCACTGGGTCCGCGAACGCGGGACGCGACCGCCAGCCGAGCGCGGCGCCGAGCAAGCAGTCGAGCAAGCATCCGACCAACCCGTCGGGACGGGAGCGCTCGCCGGACAACCGGGCGCACAAACAGGGGATCCGACCGACGAGCACGCAGGTGGACATTCCTCGCCGGACACGTCCACGACCCCGGCGCGGGAGGTGTTGATGATGGCCCGCACCCGCGCCGACGTCGACGCCCTGAACGCGCTGGCCCGGGCCACGGCCCAAGCCGGTGGGGAAGTCCACGGCCCCGCGGTGCGGATCGGGGAGCGGGACTGGCAGACCGGCGACGTGCTGCGGACCCGCCGCAACGACCGCACCCTGCCCGTCACCGGCGACCACGACCACGACCGACCCCAGGCCCGGGGGCATGTCCGCAACGGCGACCGCTGGCGTGTCCTGCACACCGACGACGCGGGGTTGCTAGTCGAGCACCTCGACCGGGGTGGGCGGGCGTTCCTCCCGGCCGCCTATGTGGCCGCGCACGCCGAGTACGGGTGGGCCACCACCATCACCGCCGCCCAGGGCGCCACCGTCGACGTCGGCCTGGTGCTGGTGAGGCCCGGGATCGACCGCGAACACCTCTACGTCGCGCTGACCCGCGGCCGGCAGGCCAACCACGCCTACATCACCCCCGACCCCACCACGGACCCCGAACACCACGGGCCCGGTCACGTCCCTGGTCACGGGCCGGGTCGTGGTCTGTCGCCGGTCGCCGTCGGCGCGCGGGAGGCCCGCCTCGAGCAGCGGGCGCACGAGGTGCTGGCCACCGCGCTGGCCCGCACCGGCGGGCAGGACGCCGCCAGCGTTGTCCGGGATCGGGCCCGCGAGCTGGCCCTGCGCGAGCAGTACGCCCGGTTCGCCGAGGCCGACCGCCGCGCCGAGCAGCCGGTGACCTCGGCCGAGCACGCCGCCCGCGCCGACCTGCTCGCCCACAAGCAGACCCAGCGCGAGGAACTCGCCCGCGCGCAGCAGCGGCAGCGCCACGTCCTGGACGAGGCCCGGGACGAACTGGCCCGCACCCCGGCCTGGCGCCGCGGCCGCCAGCGCACCCTGACCGAGACCATCACCACCGGCCGGGCCGCGGTGAACCAGACCTGGTCGGACTGGGGCACCCTGGACCGCGAAATCAGCGTCCTATCCCGCCGGGTCGAGGCCGATACCCGTCAACGCAACATCGACAACCAGGCCCGCGCCATCGCCGCCCGCCGAGCCAGCCGCGACCGACCCGACGGCTCCCTCACCGCAGCCCCGAGCGAGGAATGGCGCGAAGCCATGCGCGAAGCACTTCGGGAAACCACGCGCCGCGAACCCGGCACCCGAACCCGACGGGCCAGCGAACTCCAGGACGCCTCCGCCCGCCGCCACCGCGACCGCGGACTTGGCTGGGACCACGGCCCCACCCGCGGCGACGGCCCCGGCGTCGGCAGGTAGCGGGATCGGCGGTGAGCTGACGGGGTTATCCAGCTCCCTGGATAACAGGTCGGCAACTACCGGCCAGGCCGAGAATCGGTGACCGTGGACGGGCACGGAGCTGCTCGGATCGCCACGGGCGCCAAAGGAGAGTGACGGACAATCAGGCTGCCGTGTGGGCAAGGGTCCGGACAACCGGAGGACCACCGATGGCAAGGATCCTGACAACCCACCCGCGCTCGCGGGCAAGCATCCGGGCAATCGCTACTCGGCACCCTGCCTATCTGAAGCATCCCGGCCAAGGCCGGTACTGACCCCGACTGCAGAGGACCAACCATGCCCGCCATCCCGCACCCCCGACCCGAGCAGGACCCGATCCCCGGGGGCCTGCTCAGCGTCCCCCAGGCCGCTGAACGGCTCGGCACGCCTGTGCGTTTCGTCCGCCGACTCATCGCCGAACGCCGCATCCGCTTCTACAAGGTCGGCCGCTACGTCCGCTTCGACGCCGGCGATCTCGACGCCTTCGTCGCCGCCGGCCGCGTCGACCCCGACGACCACTCGCCCGGCTGATCCCGTCGGCAACCAGTCGTACCCTGCCTCATCACCGCAAGCACGGGCCCTGCAGGCAGACCGCGACCGTGGCCCGTCATCCAGCGGAGGGAGATATCCATGCCGACGTCTGGCGTCGGCCGGCGCGGCAGCGTCCGCCAGTCGGCCAACGGAACCTGGTACCTCGTCGTCGACATCGGTGCCGGTGCCGAGCGCAAACAGACCCGCCGGCGGGGCTTCGCGACGCAGAAGGCCGCGCAGGCCGAGCTCACCCGCATCCTGGGCTCGCTCGAACAGCGGACCTATGTCTCCCCGAACCGCCAAACGCTGGCCGAGTTCCTGCAGCAGACCTGGCTGCCGACGGTCGAGCACACGGTGAAGCCAGGGACGTTCGAGTCCTATCGCCGCAACGTGCGGCTGCACATCGCCGGCCGCCCGATTGGCCGGGTCCCGCTCCAGGAGGTCGACCCGACCCAGCTCAACGCCCTCTACGGCGCGCTGCTCTCCGGGGACGACGAGCACCGGGCACTCAGCCCGCGCTCGGTCGCCTACGTCGCGGCGATCCTGCACCGAGCCTTCCGCGACGCCGTGCGCTGGCAGGCGGTCGTCCGCAATCCCGCCGACGCGGCCGACCCGCCGCGCACCGTCCGCCGCAACGATCTCCCGACCTGGACCGCCGCCCAGCTCCGCACCTTCCTCGACTCGGTGGATGAGGACCCCCTGCGGGTGTGCTGGTGGCTACTGGCCACCACGGGCATGCGACGCGGGGAGGTCCTCGGCTTGCGGTGGAGCGATCTCGACCTGGACGCGGGCACGCTGCGCGTAGTCCGCACGCTCATCACCACCGACGTGCAGCGCAGAGGATCGCCGGGCATGGCCTGGGGCACCCCCAAGACCGCGAAGGGCCGTCGAACGGTGGCGCTGGACCCGGCCACCGTCGCCGCCGTCCGCGTGCACCGCACCCGCCAGCTGGAGGAGCGATTGCGATTCGGCGCGGGCTACGACGACCAGGATCTGGTGGTGTGCGCGGCGGACGGCACGCCGATCCACCCCAAGACGATCAGCTACCAGTTCGGCAAAGCAGCCCGTGCTGCCGGCCTTCCGCGCATTCGCCTTCATGACCTCAGGCATACTCACGCGACCCTGGCCCTCAAGGCGGGCGTGCACCCGCGCATCGTCCAGGAGCGGCTGGGGCATGCCAACGTGTCGATCACCCTCGACACCTACTCGCATGTCGATCTCGACATGCAGGCCGCTGCGGCGGCCCGGGTGGCGGCCCTCATCGTGCCCGCTGCGGCCCCTGCGTTGCCGCAGATGCCCTGAGTTTCTGTGACCACTTTCGTGACCAGAACGCCGATTTAACGACTCCGGCGACGTCCCACAAGGCTCTCACCTGCGGAAACGTCGCCGGGGTTGGCGGTGGCGGTGGGATTTGAACCCACGGATGCTTGCACATCACACGCTTTCGAGGCGTGCTCCTTCGGCCGCTCGGACACGCCACCGCCGGAGACGATATCAAGCGGTGGGTCAGGCCGGACGACGTCGTCCGGGACGGCGCAGGGGAGTGCCCGCGCGGTCGAGCATCGTCATGCCCGCGAAGAACGTTGCCGCCCCCACGGCGCCGATCCCGAGCATGTACCACCACAGGTTCCCGCCGGCCGTGTAGACGCTCGGGCCGTACCACTCGAGCTCCTGGACGAAGATCACCATGACGATGTTCGCCAGCAGCTGCCAGACCAGCAGCGCGAGCACGGTGGCGGCCACGATGGCGGCCGCGACGGAGAGCAGCACCCCGCCGATCCCGGCCAGCAGGACCGCGGTCCAGGGCCGCTTCTTCCGTGGGGCGGGTGACTCTTCCGCCGGCGGTGGTCCCCAGCCGCTCACGAGACGTCCTTCATGTCGGCAGTCTTTCGACCGGTGCCCGGCCCCGACAAGCGTTGTCCGGCGAAGAACTCCGACAGCACGGCGGCGCACTCGGCGTCGAGGACGCCGGTGACGACCTCGGGCCGGTGGTTGAGCCGGCGGTCGCGCAGGACGTCCCAGAGCGACTCCACGGCCCCGGCCTTCGCGTCGGTCGCGCCGTAGACGACGCGCGTCACCCGCGACAGTCCGATCGCGCCGGCGCACATCGTGCACGGCTCGAGCGTGACGACGAGGGTGCAGCCGTCGAGGCGCCACTCGCCCCGGGCCGCCGCGGCCTCGCGCAGGGCGAGGACCTCCGCGTGGGCGGTCGGGTCGCCGTCGGCCTCGCGCCGGTTCCGGCCGCGCCCGATCACGGTGCCGTCGGCGTCGAGCACGACGGCACCGACGGGGATGTCGCCGGTCGCCACCGCCGCACGGGCCTCCGCGAGCGCGTCGCGCATCGCGGGCTCCCAGGCGGCCCGCACCACGTTCAGCGCACGGACTCCAGTGCCTCGCCGGCCCCGGCCGCCTCCGCCAACGCGGTCAGGATCTCCGACGGGAGCATGCCTTCCTTCGCGCAGAGGGAGAGCAGCGTCTCGCCGTCGGTGCCGAGGTCGGTGAGCAGCTCGGTGTCGCCGACCGGACCGGCGTCGAGGTCCTCGGGCTCGTCGTCCGCGTCGTCGTCGTCGGCGCTCTCCTCGGGCTCGACGTCGAGCTCTTCGACCGCGAGCGCGGTCCCGCTGCCCCCCGCGGCCTCGAGCAGCATCTCGGCGTAGGCCGAGTGGCCGACGGCGTCGCTGTCGGAGACGAAGACCCGCGGGTCCTCCTCCCCGTCGACGCGGACGACCGCGAACCAGGCGTCCTCCTGCTCGAAGAAGAGCAGCGAGGTCGACTCCGGATCGGCGTCCCCCGACGACTCACGCATCGCGTCGGCGAGGTCGGTCAGGTCATCGATCTCGTCGAGATCGATCTCGTTGGCGTCCCACCCGTCCTCGGTACGGGTCAGCACGGCGGCGAAGTACCCCACGTTCTCGCTCCCCAGCAAGCGTCAATCGGCCAGCGCGGCATTCAGTGCACGACGGTACGGCTCCGCGAAGCCGAGTCGCGCGGCGATGCTGTCGAGCATCTCATCCGGATACAGGTCGAGGTCGTCGCACAACGCGCCGAGCTCCATGGCCGACAGCCCCAGATCGGCGAAGATCTGGAGATTCCCGGCCGGCTGCACCCGTTCGTCCTCGTCGGGTCCGGGCAACGGAAGGTCGAGCGCCTCGAGGACCTCGCCGGCGACCGGCGACTCACCGGCCGCTGTGACGTCCGACAACAACAGGGAGACGTCCGGGCCCTGGACCCGCACCGCGACGAAGAAGTCGTCCTCGATCGAGACGAACCCGATCGCGTCCCCGTCGGCCGCCTGACGCTGCGTCGCCTCGACGAGCGAGTCGAGGTCCTGGCCGGCCGAGGCAGGCAACGCGGTGGCCTGCCAGCGGTCGTCCTCGCGATAGACGACCACCGCGAAATCAGTCGCTTCGCTCGGCATAACCGACTCCTGACCCGACGGGTGATCCTGATCCTGACAGATCCGAGCCCCGCCGGGCAGGGGCGCAAACCTCCGGCCGCCGTGAGAGCCTGCGGCCATGTCGGATTCCCCGGGCTCGGCGGGCGCCCTGCGCGCCCACGTGGTGGACCACCCGCTGGTCGCGCACAAGCTCACGGCGCTCCGCGACGCCGCGACCCCGGCCCCCACGTTCCGGCTGCTGTGCGACGAACTCGTGACCCTGCTGGCGTACGAGGCGACCCGGGACGTGCGGGTCGAACCGGTCACGGTGCAGACACCGCTCGCGCCCGCGGCCGGGGTTCGCCTGGCGGCGCCGAAGCCGCTCGTGGTGCCGATCCTGCGGGCCGGGCTCGGCATGCTCGACGGGATGATGCGGCTCCTCCCGACCGCCGAGGTCGGGTTCCTCGGCCTGGTCCGCGACGAGCGGACGCTCCTGGCGAGCACCTACGCCGAGCGGTTGCCCACCGACCTGTCCGGCCGGCAGTGCTATGTGCTGGACCCGATGCTGGCGACCGGCGGCACGCTCGTCATGGCGGCGCAGTACCTCCTGGAGCGCGGGGCCGAGTCGGTGTGCGCCCTGTGCCTGCTGGCCGCCCCTGAGGGCCTGGCGCACGTCGAGGAGGCGCTCGGATCTGACGTGAAGTCAGTCTCGGTCGTGGTCGCCGGCCTCGACGAACGGCTCAACGACGTCGGCTACATCGTCCCCGGGCTGGGCGACGCGGGCGACCGCCTGTTCGGTCTCGCGGAGTAGTTCGAGCGCGTCGCCGAGCAGCACGTTCGCGCGCGCCAGGACCGGATTCGCGACCCCGGCGAACCCGGGCCCGGCCGAGCGCAGCAGCGCGACGACCCGGCGCGCCCGTCCCACCGGGAACACCGGCATGCCGAGGTCCGGGTTCACCACGTCGTTGGCACCGACGAGCAGGGCGACGTCGACTCCGTCGAAGTCGGCGCGGGCGAGCTCGACTCCGTCGAGGTCCCGCAGGTCCGACCACGGAACTCCGGCGGCGTCGAGGAGGACGTTGAGCTGTCCCGGCATCCGACCCGCGACCGGGTGCAGCGCGATCTCGACCGCCGTCCCGCGCCGGCGCAGCGTCCCCGCGAGGTGCGCGAGGGCGTGCTGCGCCTGTGCGACCGCGAGCCCGTAGCCGGGGACGAGGACGACTCGGCGGGCGCGGGCGAGCGCGGCCGCGACAGCGTCGACGGCGGCATCCGTACTCACGCCAGCAGCTCCGCGGCCGGGCCCCGGATCACGCCGGCGTGGGTGACGCAGCAGGCGGCGAGGATCTCGTCGGTGAGGTCGGGGGAGCGCACGCCCTCGGGCCCGAGGTGCTCGAGCAGGGCGACGACGTTCGCGGCGTAGAGACGGCTCGCGGCCTCCGGCAGCTGACTCGGCACGTCCGCCCCGCCCCAGAGGAGGACGCCGTCACCGACGACCTGCTCCACCCCGGGCCGGACGCCCTCGACGTTCCCGCCGGACTCGGCCGCGAGGTCGACGACGACCGAACCGGGCCGCATCGCCGCGACCATCGCCCGGGTGACGAGGACGGGGGCGGGGTGGCCGGGGACCGCCGCGGTCGTGATCACGGCGTCGGCGGCGGCGACGTGCGGGGTGAGGAGGTCGGCCTGCCGGGCGGCCCGGTCGGGGTCCATCACCCGGGCGTACCCGGCGGCGCCGGTCAGCGGCGGCAGCCCGAGGTCGAGGAACTCCGCCCCGAGGCTGCCCACCTCCGCCGGCGCCGAGGCCCGCACGTCGTAGGCCGCGACCTCCGCCCCGAGCCGGCGGGCGGTCGCGATCGCCTGGAGGCCCGCCACCCCGGCGCCGAGGACGAGCACCCGCGCCGGGGGCAGCGTCCCGGCCGCGGTGACGAAGCCGGGGAAGAAGCGGGGCAGTCGCTCGGCGGCCACCAGGACTCCCCGATACCCGGTGACCAGGGCCTGGGAGGTGAGCGCGTCCATCGGCTGGGCCGCGGAGGTACGCGGCAGCAGGTCCAGCGAGAGCGCAGTGATGCCGCGGTCGCGCAGCAGCTCGACCAGCGCGCGCTCCTCGCGCACGGGAAGGAAGGAGATGGTGAGCGCGCCGGGGGCGAGCCGGCGGACGTCGTCCGGCCGTGGCGGCCTCACCGAGAGCAGAACGTCGGCACCCGGGACGGGGTCCGGCGTCACCCGAACGGCGGCGTTTGTGTACGCGAGGTCGGGAGATGATCTTGCCAGGCCGGCCCCGGCTGCGACCGCGACCCTGAAGCCCCGCGCTCGCAGCCGGCCGGCCAATTCCGGGACCAGGGCCACCCGTCGCTCACCCGGGCGGGACTCGGCCACCACAGCAACCGACGAGGGGCTGGACACGTGCCGACGCTAGCTCCCCGACGGTGCGCCACGCGGACAGACCGTGTTACTCGTGTGGTCATTGTGACATGTGAGGTCTTGTCGTAGTGTGCCCCGTGTACGCTCGGACCAAGATCATCCGCGTCCATCGATCGCTGGGGGAAAGACGTGTCGGCGTTGCGTAAGCATCCAGTCGTCGCGTTCGCGCTGCTGGTCTTCATCCTGGTGGCGCTGACACAGCAGCCCGCGCGGTCCGCCGAGGCCGTCGGGAACGCCTGGGACGGGATCTCGGGCGGCACGACCTCGTTCGTCGACAGCTTCTTCACGTTCACCGAGAACCTCGGCAGCAGCTGACGGCGTCCGCCATGACGGCCACCGTCGCCCCGCCCCGGACGCCCGGGACGTACCTCGTCGGCAAGTACCTGCTGCCCGCGGAGCGGGTGGTCATCGTGCAGCGCCGCCACTACGCGGCGATGGCGACGCCCCTGGCGGTCTTCTTCGGGGGGTTCGCCGCGGCGCTGTTCCTCGACATCGCCCTGCCGACCTCGGCCGCGGGCGCCCGGGACCTGATCTGGCTGGCCTGGTCCGGCACCTGCTTCTACCTGGCCTGGGCGCTGCTCGACTGGTGGTTCTACCGGTTCGTCATCACCAACAAGCGGGTGATGCTCGTCCACGGCATCATCCTGCGGCAGGTCGACATGATGCCGATGGGCAAGGTCACCGACATGCGCTACGAGCGCTCGGTGCCCGGCCGGCTGCTCGGCTACGGCGCCTTCATCATGGAGTCCGCCGGTAAGGACCAGGCCCTGTCCCGGGTGCCGTTCATCTCCCAGCCCGACTGGCTGTACCGGGAGATCTGCGCGATGTTGTTCACCCCGGACCTGATCGCCGTCGCCCCGGCCGACGAGGACGACGGCTCCGGTGCGGGCCCCGGCGCCTACCGCGTCTCGTGGGCCGGCTTCGGCCCCGAGGACGAGGACCCGGACGCCGAAGCGCGCTGACGGCGGCCCCGGAGGGCCCCGCCCGGTCCGGGCGCATCGGACGAAGCCGAACCTTCTTTGCCTAACGCACCGTAATCTCCCTCGGATTCGGTGCTCCCCGACCGTCACCGCCGCGTGGTCCTGGTCACATGAGTCACTTGACTCACAGTTACCACAACAGGCACGCCCGTACTGGGACGGAACGGGCACGTCACAGTTTTTCGCGTTTCCCTGCGCCATTCGGGGGGGAAGGTGCACGATCAGTAATGCCCGGTCGAACGGCCTAGGGAGGGGTCGTCCGATCGACTGAGGGTGGGGTTCTGATTACTTGTCGTAATCGCTGATGGCCGAACGGACTCTGGTCGTTTCCGGAGACTTTGAACGGTCATCTCCGTTGGCTGGGTGGAAGGCCCTTTTGGGCGCAGCTACTCTCCAACAGACCGATCGCCTCACTTGCACCGTTAATCCCTTTTATCCCTATCGACACAAGGGGCTGACGGGGCGGGGAGGCACCCCTCCGCTCACCCGAGCGGAAGGAACTGGGGAGGAACGCACGATGGACGCGAAGAGCAGGCAGATGCGCCTCGCTTCGCGCTCGCACGCGTGCGGGCCGACCCGAGCGGTCGTCTCCGGCGCAACCTCGGTTGCGGCGGGGAATCGCTCGACTCGTCCTACTCCGGCCGGCCGCCAGACTCCGGTGGCTCGGTGGGAGGCCGCGGGGGGCGCGGTAGGGATCGTCGCTGCAGGGGGTTTCGGCAGCGATCGGGCCAGGGGCGCGGGTCCACAGGACCTCAACTCCTGGCGGAGGAGAGCACAGATCGGTGTTCACGGGTTGTCCGGGCGTGCCGGGCGGCGGGAACGGTACGGGTTGGTGCAAATCCGAACCAACCTCAGTAACGCTCCCACCCCTGAATGCGAATGTATGTCCATGTATGGAATCGAGGGACGGGTTGTTCCGGGCGCCATCGCGGTGGCCGGCTACTCGGTCTCATCGGCTGTCCGGGCCGCTCACGCGGCGGCCGGGAAGGTCGGTGAACCCGCCCGAGGTGTGATGGGCGGTCTTCTCCAGCCGACGACCCCGTCGGTTGAGCCCCCGGTGTCGTCATTGAACGGGTCCGCCAGGACCCCGACGACGACGGCACCTGCCCCGATCGGCGTTCTGACAACGGGAGTGTCGCCCCGCGTCAGCGCGGCAGGAGCCGCGGTCGGCGCCGAGCCGGCAGGACGGTAGCCCCCTGGGCTGACCGTCCGAACGGCCACCAGGCCGGTCGGTCCTGCACACGGGGCAGGGCCGGAAGAGCAATACCGCACCACACCTGACCCTGATAACGACCCAACGTGAACTCGAAGGAGGGGCTTCAATGCGAGCCTCGAAGAAGGTCAAGGGAGCCGTGCTCCTTTCCGCGGGTGCCGCCCTCGTGCTTGGCGCCCCCACCGTCCACGCCGATTCCAAGGCGGACGGCAACAACGGCCTGGTCTCCGGCCTCAACCTGCTCAACGACGTTCAGCTGAACGTTCCGGTCACCGTCGGTGGCGCGGGCGTCCTCGGCGTCGGCGAGGGCAAGAACACCGTGAAGACCACGAACGAGGGCAGTGGCTCGGGCTCCGGCTCCAGCGGCAAGTCCTCCGCCGACGACAACAGCGGCCTGGTCTCGGGCGCCAACGTCGGCAACAACCTCCAGGCCAACGTGCCGGTCACCGTCTGCGGCGTGGGCGCCCTGCTCGCCCGTGGCGAGGGTGACTGCGAGGTTCGCTCCTCGAACAGCGGCGGCGGCGGGGGCACCTCCTCGGCCGACGACAACGAGGGCCTGGTTGCCGGCGCGAACGCGCTGAACAACGCGCAGCTGAACGTCCCCGTGACGGTCTGCGGCCTGGGCGTCCTCGGCAACGCCGACTGCGAGGCCGACGTCCGTGCGGCGAACTCCGGCAGCGGCGACAGCGACGACGACGACAGCGACCTGCTCGGCTCGAGCGGCGACAGCAGCTCGGACGGGAACAGCGGTCTGGTCTCCGGCCTGAACCTGCTGAACGGCCTGGACGCCAACGTTCCGGTCACCGTCTGCGGCCTGGCCGTCCTCGGCGACGCGGACGCGACCTGCGAGGTCGAGGCGACCAACACCAACGGCGACGGTGACGTTCTCGGCGTGAGCACGGACCGTCCCTCCGCCGTCCGCGGCGCGACCCTCCCGCACACCGGTGCGGCCGGCCTCGCGCTCATCCCGTTCGGCATGGCCCTCGTGGCCGGTGGCGTCGCCCTGCGTCGCCGCGTCGGCTCGGAGAGCTGACACCGACGGAACAAGCTCAGATCCGCTCACGCCGGGAACACTCTTCCCGGGCGGGCACCCCCCCGGCCTGTCCGGGAAGACCTGGCAGAGGTGGATCTGATGTGAGGCACCGGAAGCGGTGACCCTGGGCCCGGGCCCGGAGACGGCGGAAACGCCCGATCCGGGCTCCGGGTCGTTAAGGGCCCGGAC
>NZ_BAAAHE010000049.1:0-17410 GCF_039525035.1 Sporichthya brevicatena | reverse complement strand
AACGGCACCCCGAGCTCTGGGCAGACGGGTTCTCGGCCGGCGCCGAACCCGGCGCCGCGGATCCCCGGTCGGACCGGCCCGAATGGCAAAGACTTGGTTGGGTGCCGTCGGTTCGTCCGCGCGCGTCCCATTTGCCCCGGGCGACACGCAGGAACGCAGTCATTGACCTGCGCCCGCGACGGGAACCGGTGCACCATCAACTGCGTCTCAGCACGCAAGTTCGGTTCTTCATTCCGTGCCAAACGCCTCTGGCGCCCGGTGCGGAGCCGCCCCGGGGGGAGCGGTCAGGACCGGTCGCTGCAGGGGGTATCGGCAGCGAGCGGGCCAGGGTTGAGGGTTCGGAAGGCCTCAATTTCTGGCAGGACCGAAAAACAACCGGAACCAAGGTCGGGGCCCCCGTCGACCGACATGACGACTCACGCGAAACCAAAAGGAGGGGCCTCGATGCGAGCCTCGAAGAAGGTCAAGGGAGCTGTGCTCCTGTCCGCGGGTGCCGCACTCGTGCTCGGCGCCCCCAGCGTCCACGCCGACTCGTCCGCTGACAACAACAGCGGGCTGCTGGGTGGCCTGAACCTGCTGAACGGCCTGCAGCTGAACCTGCCGGTCACCGTCGGTGGCGCCGGCGTTCTGGGCGTCGGCGACGGCAGCCCGGTCGTCTCGACCGGCAACAAGGCCGGCTCGACGAGCACCAGCGGCAGCACGAGCAACAGCGGCGGTGGCGCCAAGTCCTCCGCGAACAACAACCGCGGCCTGCTCGGCGGCGTGAACCTGGGCAACAACATCCAGGCGAACGTCCCCGTCACCGTGTGTGGCGTCGGCGCGCTGCTCGCCAAGGGCACCGGCGACTGTTCGGTCAAGTCCACGAACACCGCGGGCGGTGGCGGCGGTGCGTCGTCCTCGGCCAACGGCAACAGCGGCCTGGTCGGCGGCCTCAACGCCCTCAACAACGCGCAGCTCAACGTTCCCGTCACCGTCTGCGGCCTGGCCGTCCTCGGCGACGCGAACTGCGACTCGGCGGTCGGCGCGGCCAACGCGGCCGGCGGCGGCAGCGGCTCGGGCAACAGCGGCGGTGCGTCCAGCTCCGCCAACGGCAACAGCGGCCTCCTGGGTGGCCTGAACCTGCTGAACAACCTGCAGGCCAACATCCCGGTGACCGTCTGCGGCCTGGCTGTGCTCGGCGACGCCGGCGCGAACTGCGAGGTCGAGGTCTCCAACGTGGCCGGCCCGTCCGACGAGGACGAGGGCGACGTCGCGGGCGAGTCCAAGGACCGCAACTCCGCGGTTCGTGGCGCGACCCTCCCGCACACCGGTGCGGCGAGCCTCGCCCTGGTTCCGTTCGGCCTGGCCCTCGTTGCCGGTGGTGTGGCGCTCCGTCGCCGCGTCAGCGCCGAGAGCTGAGCAACCGAAAAACCGAAAGCGCAGTACAAGCTCAGAACCGAGGACGCCGGGAACACTCTTCCCGGGCGGGCACCCCCCCGGCCTACCCGGGGAGACCCGGCAGACGGTTCTGATGGCGATCAGTTCCGGACACCGGCTGATCGTCGGAGCGGTACAAGTAAGGCACCGGAAGCGGTGACCCTGGGCCCGGGCCCGGAGACGGCGGAAACGCCCGATCCGGGCTCCGGGTCGTTAAGGGCCCGGACGTCCGCGTTAATGGGGGGCGTGTTCGAGCCCGCGACGATCCGGACGGCCCGGCTGGTGCTGGAGCCCGCCGGGGCCGACGTCGCCCGGGCGGTGCTCGCCGGCGCCGGACCGCCCGCCGCGCGCGGGTGGCCCGGGCCCGACGCGCTGCAGGCGTTCCGGTTCGCCGTCGACTTCGGCGGCGACCCGGGGTGGCTGGTGGTGCGCGACGGTCTGGTCGTCGGGGAGTGCGGGACCCACGGCCCGCCGGATCCCGACGGCGTCGTCGAGATTCGGTACGGGATCGCGGTCGCGGAGCGGGGCCAGGGCCTCGGCACCGAGGCGTGCGCCGCGTTGACCGGGTGGCTGCTCGGCCGGCCCGGGGTCTCGTGCGTGGCGGCGTCGACGGACGCCGCTGCGAACTCCGCCTCGCGCCGGGTGCTCGAGCGCAGCGGCTTCGTGCTCGACCGACTCGACGGCCCGCTCGTCTGGTACCGGAAGGAGCGTCAGCCGGCGGGGTAGGCGAGGACCGTGTGCTCGTAGGCGGAGGAGCACGCCGCCCCGGCGCCCACGTGGCGCAACCCGCCCTCGGACTCGAAGACCGCGGTCACCGCGGTCATCGCGTTGCGGACCTCGACGCAGAACCCGTGGCCGGCGTCGACGTCGCTGACAATCCGCGCCTCGTTGTTCGGTGAGAGGTGGACGCCCCCGTCGCCGGGGAAGTCGATCGTCCGCGGGCCGGCGGACCAGCTCAGGTCCCCGGCCTGCGGGTAGCGGTGCGCGTCGACGAAGAACGTCTCGATCTCGGCGGCGACGGACCGGGCGTCGGCCTTCTCGCCGGCCTGATGCGCCTTGTCCCGCTGCCCGAGGTAGCTCGGGAGCGCGATCGCCGCGAGGACCCCGATGACGAGGATGACGACGAGCAGTTCGATCATCGAGAAGCCGGGGTCGTCCGGCCGGGCCGCGGGAACCGCGAGCTTCGCCATGACTAGAGGTCGAGGTCGCCGAGCTCGCCGAGCAGGGCCTCCGTGCGGAGGTCGCGCTCGAGCGAGGGGCCGGCCTGGGCCGGCAGCCGCGCGGCCTGACTCTCCGTCAGAGTGTTGACGTCCGCGAGGTCGTCGATCTCCGAGAGCACCACCAGGCCGTAGGCCAGCGGGCCGAGCTCCCCGACCATGTCCGGCCCGGGCTCGCGCTCGGCGGGGGTCGGCAGCGGGTCGCGGTCGAAGGCGTTGCTCATCGGGACGGTCCTTCCGTGGACGGGTGGGGCGATGCGGGGGCCGGGCTCACCAGCGGGGACGGCTGACCGTGACGGTCTCGGTGGCCTCGGTCAGGTCTTTCAGACCGGGCACGTGCTTGAACAGCAGCGTGGGGGCCCGCTTGGTGGCCTTCAGCGTCACCGCACCGTCGGCGTAGACGGTGAAGCTCGCGGGGTCGATCTCGATGTCGTGCACCTTCGCGACTTCGGTCGCGGCGTCATACGCGACCTCGGCGCTCTGTGGCGTCGCGGTGCGCTCGAACTGGACCCGAGCCATGCCGGCTCGGCCGGCCTCGCCCGCGTCGTCGGTCAACGACAGGTGCACCAGGGCGACCGAGGCCAGGTCGATCGCCAGGACCACCGGCGCGGCGATCATCGGGAGGAGGACCAGGAACCGCTGACCGGGGACGTAGAACAGTCGCCGCCGGGTGGGACGCAGGACGGTCACCGGGACTCCCTCGAGGTTGGTGGAACGACGGCGGGGCCGGTGCGAACACCGGCCCCGCGACGTCGATTCGTTACGGCGGAAGCCGTGGGTCAGACCCTTACGGGGTCGGGGTCGGCGTGACGCCCTGCACGGCGTTCGTGGTGCCGTATGCCGAGCCGCAGTCCTCCACGGTGTTGGGCTGCAGACCACCGGCGTCGCTCATGTAGACGATGGCGCCGTCGTCGACACCCGGGTTGGTGACCACGACACAGAACGCAACGTCCGAGCGGTAGACCTCGGCGACGTTCGCCGGGGAGAGCTTGACGGTCTCGCCGCCGATGCTCAGGGTGCCGGCGGCCGGCTGGGTGATCGTGCTCGGGTAGCGCTGGGTGTCGGTGAAGGCCGTCTCCATCTGGGTGGCGATGGTGCGGGCGTCCGACTTCATCGAGGACTCGGTCGCCTTCTTCCGCTGGTTGAGGAAGATCGGGATGGCGATCGCGGCGAGGATGCCGATGATGATGATGACGACGAGGAGCTCGATGAGCGTGAAGCCCTTGTCGTTCTCCTTGTTCAGGGACTTGCGGAGTGCGGTGTACATGGAACTCCCTGGCGGGTAGGAGGGGCTGGTTCGCCGTCGTGGCTCGGGATGCTGAGGGCTGAGCGGCGCCGGCTTGCTGGTCGAGAGGGGTCTCGGCCTGGCGCCGAGGTGAGTTGAGGCCGCTGCCCGAATCGGTACGTCCGTCCCGGCCGGGATCGTCCGTACGGACGATGCCGCCGGGGAGGGTATGTCCGGATCGTGCCGCTATGACGGCCCGTCAGCCCGGTGACCGTCGGTCAGTTCACAGGGACCCCGTGGGACCAAAGTCCCGGGCGCGCTCAAGAACAGGCTGCGCGAGACCGATGCTTCCTGCGGTTTGGCAGGTCGGACTTTGGAGATTTGCGTGGCCGCAGTCCCCGAAGGTGACGAGCCCGCCGGGCAGCGAATGCGTCGCGGAACGCGCGACGCGGGGTTCAGCCTGGTGGAGATCATCGTCGCCCTGAGTGTGTTCGCTGTGCTCGCGGTCGCGTGCGTGACGATCGCGATCGATTCGCTGCACACCGCCGGGGACAACCGCGACCGCGTCCGGGCCGCCAACCTCGCCTCCGCCGAGATCGAGCGGAGCCGCGCGCTGTTCCGCGTCTCCAAGGGTTCGATCCCGGAGACCACGGTCACGACGACGAAGAACGTCGACGGCATCGGCTACACGGTCGAGCGGCGCGCCACCTGGCTGGACACGGCCGGCCGCGACGCCCACCCGAACACGGGTGTCTCGTACACCGCGGCGACCGGCAGCGTGCTGCGCATCGAGGTGGCGGTTCGCTGGCCCGCGCTCGGCGACCGCCCGCCCGTCATCAACACGACGGTGCTGTCGTGAGGCGCGCACGAGCGGCCCGGCCGCACCGCGACGCCGGCCTGACGCTGATCGAGACGATGGTCGGCGTCGTCATCTTCACGCTGATCGGTGGTCTGCTGACGACGCTCGTCGTCGACATGCTCCGCAGCAGCGCGGGCACCAGCTCGCGGCTCACCGGCGTCAACAGCGTCCGGGTCGCGCTCGACGCGATGACGAAGAGCCTGCGCACCGCGGTCCGCCCCGAGCAGATCAACGCCGCCTGCGCGTCCAACTGCGACTCCGCGTTCCGCACCGCCGGGTCGAACTCCGTCACCTTCTACGCGAACTACGGCGAGGCCGGGAAGGCGCAGCTGACGACCTACCGCGTCGAGGCCGACCCCGACCACGCCGGCACGGCCCGGCTGGTGGAGGAGACGTTCGCTGCGGCCGCGCCCGGCGGCTCGCCCTCGACGACCTGCGGGGTGGGGTGCACCAAGCGCGTGCTCGCCCGCGGGCTGACCTGGCCGCTCGGGCCGACCGACCCGGTCTTCGACTTCGCCGACGAGCAGTGCGCCGACTTCGACGCCGTCGTGCCGCTCACCCGGATCTCCTGCGTGCTGATCGATGTACCGATCGCGGGCTCGAAGCTCGACAAGGGCACCAGTGCCACCGCGACCGTGTTCCTGCCCAACTCCGTGATGGGACGCTGACGATGCTTCAGTTCTTGTCGAAGCGACGTTTCCGCCGAGGCCGGGGGGACGGTGGCTATGCGCTGCTGCCGGTCGTCGGTCTCGGTACCGCGATCGTGCTCACGGTCGGCGTGGTCGGCGGTTACGCCGTGCAGGGCATGCACAGCTCCGGGCGGTCCCAGGGCTTCAACGCCGCGATTCAGGCCGCGCAGGCCGGCGTCGACGACTTCGTCGCGAAGCTCAACGCCAACCCGGGGCTGAACA
This sequence comes from Sporichthya brevicatena, assembly GCF_039525035.1. Taxonomy (NCBI): domain Bacteria; kingdom Bacillati; phylum Actinomycetota; class Actinomycetes; order Sporichthyales; family Sporichthyaceae; genus Sporichthya; species Sporichthya brevicatena. The sequence goes on along the minus strand of NZ_BAAAHE010000049.1, from coordinate 11,782 downwards.
CCACGACGACCACGACGTGGACGCCGATCGCGGGCTCCACCGACGGCGCCGGCAACGCGTGCACCGGGACGGACGCGACACTGCCGCCGAACTGCCCGCGGTTCAAGTACTCCGCCGTCCCGGCCGGGAGCGAGTGGACCGTCACCGCGACCGGCAAGTCCCGCGGCCAGGAGCGGACGGTGAAGGTGACGCTGAAGAAGCGCGGCTTCACCGACTACCTGTACTTCTCCGAGAGCGAGGCGGCGGACCCCAACGACCGGCTCGCGTACCCGAACATCCCGCTGCTCGGGCTGACCGGCGCCCCGGCCGGGTGCCAGTACAAGTCGTGGTCGGAGAATGGGCAGCCGACCCGGCCGGCCTCCGGGTGCGTTCTGCCGAGGTGGCGGGCGGACGACAGCACCGACGGCAGTCGCGTGCACACCCGGGACGTCTTCCGCGCGACGGGTTCGCCGTCGTTCAACAGTCTCGTGAGCGCGTCGACGCCCAACTGCGCCACGTCCGCGTCGAACTGCGTCGTGGGTGGCTCGCCGAGCTACGGCAAGGGCAACCCCAGCTACGCGGACGACCTGACGATGCCGGCGGTGCTGACCTCCGACATCGCCGCGGCGGCCGCCACCTCTACCGGCTGTACGTACGCCGGCCCGACCCGGATCAAGTTCCTCGAGGGGGCCAACGCCGGGAAGATGCAGGTCTGGAGCCCGTACTCGACGTTCGCGACCACCGCGGACCGCGACCGGTGCATGGGCGGCGCGCAGCCGAACCTGCTCGGGCTGAACCTGGACCTCAAGGTGCGGACGGGTGCCGGCGGCAACCTGAACATCGTCAGCGGCCTGCTCGGCGGCCTGGCGAATCTCCTGCTCGGCACCACGTGCCTGCTGCTCGGCCTCGGCTGCCCGAGCACGGTGAACCTCTCGTTGAGCAACATCCTCTCCGGGAACCTTCTCGGTGATCTCGTCAGTGGGATCCTCCCGTCGAATCCGACCCCGGTTGCCATCCCGAGCGCGATCTACGTCAAGGACCTCGCGACGCCGCCCCCGGGCCTCACCGCCACCGTGCAGTGCCTGCTGGGGTCGGCCGCCGGCCTCGGGCTCTACAACCTGGACATCGCCGCCACGGTGAACGGCGCGCTGCTCTCGCCGTCCGACTGCCGCGCTGCCGACGTGCGCGTCAGCGGCAAGTACCAGGGCAAGACCACGATCGGCACCGAGGGCAAGATCACGATCCTGAGTGACCTCACGGCCACCACGGAGAACGACCGTCTCGGCCTGGTCGCCGACGGGCCGGTCGAGGTCTACAACTCGCTGCAGTGCCTGCTCTCGCTCGGCACCTGCGCCTCGCTGAGCGACCTGTCGGGTCTCGTTCCCAGCGTGCTCGGGCTGCTCACGAGCGGGTCCATCACGCACCTGCAGCTGACCAACGTGCTGAACTCGCTCGGGATCAACAAGCCGGTGACGGTCGACGCGGCAATCATCACGGGCGGCCACTTCGGCGTGCAGATGCCGCTGCTCAGCCCGATCGCGAACGTCAGCCTGCTCAACAACCTGGTCGCGATCAATATCGATCCGCCGACCCTGCGGCTCAACGGCTCGCTGGCCCAGCGGTACAAGGGCATCATGGCGGCCGACCTGCTGAAGCTCGGCGTGAACGCGCTGGGCATCGACGTCGCCGGCGCCGGCGTCGACATGGGCTTCAAGTTCAAGATGGCGTACAACAGCAAGCTCAAGAGCGACCCGCCGCCGTACCTGCCCTCCCCGGCCGGCGCGACGTGGGACCCGCAGACCTTCGCCGAGGTCAAGGCGCCCTGACCGATGAGCACCCCGGAGTGAACCTCGTCGGGATCTGCCTGGCGGCGGCGACGGTGGGCACGCTCACCGCCGTCGTCGCCTCGGCCGCCCCGCGGTGGACCGCGGACGCTCAGGACCGGGCCGACGTCGCCGAACGGCAGTTGGTGCTGCGGGACGCGCAGCAGCGGGCCGTGGCCGAGGACGGGCCGATGTGCGTCGAGCGCACCGCCGGGCGATGGGCCGTGCGGGCCGCGGAGTGCACCGCGGACAGTGCCGGCACGACGGTCTTCCCGGACGGAACGGTCAGTCCGGGACGAGACATGACCAACACATCGCGCACGTTCAGATCTCCGGTGGACCGGCCGAAGTAACCGGTGACGCGGGTGCACCGCCGCGTCCCGACATGAGGTCAGGCCGGGAGCGAACTGATGGTGAGCGTCGCGAGGAGAGTTCGCGCGTCGAGCGACTCCGCCGCGGGCTTCACCCTGGTCGAACTCTGCTCGAGCCTCATGATCTTCGGCATCCTGGCGGGCGTCGGCGTCACTGCGCTGCACAGTTGGACCGCCGGCTCCCGGCAGACCGCGACGACCTCCGCCCTCGAGGCGCTGCTCCGGCAGACCCAGCAGCGTGCGGTCACCGAGGGTCGCACGCTGTGCATCGACTTCGATCTCGCGACCCAGAACTGGTCGGTCCTCCGCGGTCCGTGCACCGGTACCGGTCAAGTGCTGATCGACGGCCCGATGCGCGTCGAGGACGGCGTTCGCATCACCGCCGCCTCCTTCGCGACCGGTGCGGCCACGCTCGACGGCGTGACCTTCTACCCGCGAGGCACGGCCACACCGGGATCGATCACGATCACCCGTGAGGGGTCGGACCGGGTCGACACCCTGACCGTGGAGGGCCTGACCGGCCGGGTGGCCCGTGACTGACCCGAGTCGGCACGACCGGTGGCGGCGGCTGCGGCGGCACCTTGCGCTGCGCCGGTCCGACACCGGCTTCAGCCTGTTCGAGGTCGTCGTCGCGATCACGCTGCTCGGCATCACGATGGCCGCCGTCGGTCCGCAGATGATGGCGTCGGTCCGTGCGTCCGGGAACGCCAAGCTCATCTCCCAGGCGAAGGGTCTGCTGCAAGGACATCTCGACGCGATGCGCACCCTGCCGTTCCGCGTCACCCCGACCGCCGGCGACCACCGCGACCTGCTCGACACCTACTTCCGGAACGTCAGTGCGCCGGCGGCCGCACCGTCGTGCGGGACGGGTTCCCCCAACCCGCCGCAGGCCGGGTGGAGCGGGTACGTCCCGGCGAGCAGCAGCGCGCGGTGCTCCTACGAGCCGGCCGGTGTGCCGATGTACCGCAAGGTGTTCGCGCCTGGCACCGGGGACATGCCGCCGAGCTTCGCGATCGTCCTCAACACCTCGTTCCTCTCGCCGGGGACCACGCCGTCGGTGCTCACACCGCCGGCGGGCTACGACAGCCAGGTCGCGGGCAAGGACCGGCCGCCGTCCTCGCAGGTCGGAGTCACCGCCACCGTGCTGTACCGCGACCACGACCGGTGGAAGCCGGTCACGGTCTACACGCAGATCGCGTCGCGCACCCCCTCGGAGACGCGCATCAAGCTGGACGCCCAGGGCACGGCGATCGAGATCGGCTCGGCCCGCACCAACGGCGAGAGCATCACCCTGACCGGCGGCATGCTCGACCTCTCCGGCTCGCTGTCCACCACCAGTTCGGCCCGCGCGAACCTGACCGCGATGACCGCCTCGAGTTCGCTGACGGGACGTCAGTCCGGGGCGGCGCTCTCGGTCTCGTCGCCGTACACCAACATTGCGAACCTGAACGCCTCGGTCGGGTCGCTCGGGTCCGGATGCTCCGACCCGTGCTGGACCGCCACCGCCATCACTCCGTTCGTGCTCGCGGCCGACAACGGCCTGCCGCGGGCCGGCGTCAACGGCCTCGCGGGGCTGATCAACCCGGTGCAGACCGTCAGCGTCGACGGGTTCTCGTTCCGGGCCGAGGCGCCGGCCCTGCCCGGCCTCCTGCCGGACCGGCCGCTGGTCTACGTGAACGCGTTGCCGACCGTGGGCAGTCTGCTGCCGGACCTGGTCGGCAGCCTCTACAACTGCGCGTTCAGCCTGACGGCGCCGCTGTCGCGCGTCACCGGCAGCGGCTTCATCAACAGCACGGACGAGCAGACAACCTCGAACCCCCTGTCGGCCGAGGCGTGCGGCGGTGCCCACGCGAGCGTCGTGCGGGTGCTGCCGACCACGCAGGCACCGGACGGCCTGATCCGTATCACCGCCCGCTCGGCGGCCCGGTGCCGCGTCACCGGCGTCGCCCACACGGCGAGCACCGAGGTGAGCTACCGCGCCGACGTCGACTACTGGAAGTGGACACGCATCCTGGACCTGTTCGGCAACCCGGTGCCCGGCCTCGGGATCGGCCACTACGTCCACGCCGGGACCATCACCCCGGACACGACCGAGGACCCGCTCGCGGCGATCCCGCTGGACACTCCCGTCAGCAACGAGCACGAGCTCGGCGACTACATCGAGTCCCTGACCGGCCTGACCAAGGGCCGCATCACGAACGTCGCCGCGAACCACGTGGCCGAGGTGACGATCCCGGCGTTGGTGAACGTCCAGACCCAGCCGGTCGCCGGGGCCTCCGCGCCGTCGACGGCGGTCTCCGTCGCGGTCGGCGCCGCGAGCTGCCGGGCCGAGGACAACCGATGACCGCGCGGTTGCGTGAGTCGCGGGACCAGGGCTTCACCCTCGTCGAGCTGCTGGTGGCGATGGTGCTCACGAGCGTCATCGGGGCGTTGCTGCTCGGTGCGGCCCTCGGGGCGCGCAAGGTCACCGACGACGCCCGGCTCAACAGCGAGCTCACCGCCGACGTTCGGCGTGCGATGGAGCGGCTGGTCCGCGAGCTGCGTCAGGCCGGCACGCTGCTCCAGGTCGACCTGCCTGCGACGCCGACCGCTCCGACCGCCATCACGTTCTGGGCCGACTTCGACAACGACGGGCACCAGGACTTCGACGCGGCCGATCCCGAGGTCCTCACCTACCGCTACACCCCCGCCACCGGCCAGATCACGCTGACCGTCAACGACGCGGGCGGCCACGCGGTGACGACGCCGATCCTGGCCGAGAACGTCACGCGGTTCACGCTCTCGCTGCGCAGCAGTCAGTGGCAGTACGACCGCAACGCCGACGGCGTCGTCGACTGGTCCGAGATCGACGCGACCCCGGCCCCGATCGGCAACCAGAACGGGAAGCCCGACGGTGCCGAGCTGGCGCGGATCGACTCCGTGGTGCTGGAGGTCGCGGTCTTCCGCGGCGGACGCAAGCAGGAGTACCGCACCCAGGTCGACTTCCGAAACCGGCACATCGCCTGATGTGGAGACAACTGATGAATCGTCAGCAATGGGCGCGCGGGGCGCGCCGCGCGGAGGCGCGTGACCGCGGCACCGCGATGCTCATGACGATGTCGGTCATGATGCTCGTGACGACCCTGGCGGGCGTGGGCGCCACCATGGCGGTGCGGGACATGCGCGGAGCGGGTGAGGCGCAGCAGGCCGGGCGTGCCCTCGACGCGGCCGAGGCCGGCGTCGCGCAGGCCGTCGCGTACATCCGGTCCAACGGCGTCCGCCGGCTCGTCTGCAACCTCACGACCTGCCCGTCGAACCCCTGGAGCCCGACCAACCCGGTGTCGGCCGACGTCCGCGGCGGTGGCCGCTGGACCGCCAGCATCAAGCCGGTCCTCATCAACAACGGCGACGACGGCGACCGCTACGTCGTGCGTTCCACCGGTGTCGCCGGCGGCCCCGCCGAGCGGACCATCGAGGTCGAGGTGACCGTCGCTCCGGTCGACCTGCCCAAGGGGATCTTCGGGCGGACGGTCAATCTCGGCGGCACCGTCGACCTCCACCAGATCAGCATCTTCAGCACCGGCTGCGTCTACAAGCGCGACAAGGTCGAAGCACACTTCGAGTCCGGCCTCGACGCCGCCTACGGCGTGCCGGTCGGGGTCCACTCGTCCCAGATCATCACCGAGTCGCAGGGCAGCGGGCAGTACTGCGCGAACACGAACAAGCCGATCCACGGCGGGCTCAACGCGCTGGGCGTGTCCGTCAAGCCCTGCAACAGCAAGTACCCCTACGACCAGGACCGATTCGGTGGTTCTCTCCTCGGCCTGACGGCCGCCGTGGACCCGCTCGGCCTCTGCGGCGTCGCCTCCGGCCAGGCGCCGTACCAGCCACGCGACATCGACCTCGACGGCAAGTTCGACGTCGACGGCTCGTTCCTGCGCGACGACGCGGCGCTGTTCCGCACGTTCAACATCAAGCGGCCGGCGCTCACCGACTCCGAGCTCGAGCAGCTGAAGACGATGGCGCAGGCGCAGGGCACCTACTACACGTCGACCACCTGGACCGTCCCGGACGGCAGCGTCAATCCGCACACGGTCCTGTTCTTCGACCTGAATGCCAATCAGACCGTCGACCTCAAGCCGCTCGACGGGTCGTTGTGGTCGCGCGGGCGGATCACCGACGCCAACCACCCGTCGTGCATCGACGCGTCGCTGCTGATCGTCGTCCAGGGCGGGAATGCGCGGCTGAACGGCCACACGGCGCTGGCCGCGTCGATCTACCTCGCGGGGGCCGCACCCGGTGGTCAGCTCTTCAAGGCCAACGGCACCGCGGACCACATCGGCATGCTTTATGCCGACACCATCGACATGACGGGCACGTTCAATGCGTCGCTCGACGCCTGCTACGTCGCGAACCCGCCGCCGGCGCTGTTCGACGTCAACCCGGGGACGTATCGCGAACTGGACCGCTGACCGTTCCTTGACATAACCCAGACCTGCCGATCCTCAACCGGGCGAAGGTCCCGACCGACAAGGCCTTTAGCACGGTTGACCCGCACGACGCGCCACACCTAAGCAAACGTCGAGCCAGGACGGCTCGCGGTGGCGGAGAGCGTTCCCAGGGCGGCGACCTGCGGACACGGATGTCCGACTGGGAGCACAGGCATGTTCTGGCGCAAGCATCGTCGTATCGAGGAACCGCCCCGCGACCGCGGGTTCAGTGTGGCCGAGGTCGTGGTGGCCTTCGGCATCTTCGCGATCGTCGGCACCACGGTCTCCACCGGCCTGGTGAACGTCATGCACGTGACGAGCGACGACCGCAACCGCGTGCGGGCGGCCTCGCTCGCGTCGCGCGAGATCGACATCGTCCGCTCCGCGTTCAACTCCCCGGCGATCGGTCCGAAGCAGGTCGAGGCCGGTGAGGTCCTGAACCCCAACCCGTTGCCGGGCGGGACCACCGGAGCGCCGTTGGTGATCGACGGCGTGCCGTTCACGGTGAAGCGCGTTGCCGAGTGGACGCAGCAGGGCGCGAGCAACGGCCCGTGCGACGTCGACGCGGGCGGTGGCAACGCACCGCTCGCCTACCTGCGCGTCACGGCCGAGGTCTCCTGGCCGAACATGGGATCGACGCAGCCGGTGAAGTCGAGCACCCTGCTGACGCCGCCCCTCGGCACCTTCGCCCAGGGCACCGGCCACCTCCGCGTCACGGTCGTCGACCAGACCGGTGACCGGGTTGAGGGCCGGCAGGTCACCCTCAGCGGGCCCGGTGGCACGGTCAGCCAGACCACCGCGGACGGTGGGTGCTCGTTCTTCGCGGGCCTGCCCGTCGGGACGTACACCGCGAGCGTCTCGGCCCCGGGCGGCATCGACCGCAACACCTGGGAACCGACGTCGACCCAGACCGTCTCCGTCATCGCGAACACCATCGCGCAGGCCAACCTCGCCTACGCCACCGCGGCCGGTGTCACCGCGGCGTTGGCGCCGAGCCTGCCGGAGTTCCCCCCGGCGAAGAACATCCCGCTGACGGCCGCGAACACGGCGTTCACGCCCAACGGTCGGCGTGTGCTGCCCGGCGACGGGTCGCAGCGGACCTTCCGGGCGTGGCCGTTCCCGGACGGGATCGACCTCTGGGCCGGTTCGTGCAACGACGCGGACCCGATCGCGACCGGGGGTGAACGGCAGAACCCCGTGGTCCTCACACCGGGCAGCTCCGTCACCGCGGACGTTCCCCTCGTTCCCCTCACGGTCAACGTGCGGCTCGCGGTGGGTCTGCTGCCCGTGGGCAATCGGACCGTCTACGCCGTGCACGCCAAGGACCAGAGCACGGGCTGCGCCGCCGCGGTCAGCGACCCGGTCAGTGGTGGCTCGGCCGCCGGTGAGGTGCTCGAGCTGCCGGTACGGACCGACGCCGCCGGCATGGCCCGCGTCTCGCTGCCCTACGGCCGCTGGCAGATCAAGGTGAAGAACTCCGTGCTTCCCCAGCTAGGCACCTGGCCGATCATCGACCTCCGCGCCGACCGGCCGGGGCCGAACGTCGTGACGGTGAGCGTGGTGCTGTGATGCCGGCGCGACTTCGTCGGTTGCGCCGCCGCCACGGCGACCGCGGAATCACGCTCGTCGAGATCATGACGTCCACCGTCCTGGCGGTCACCCTCGGCGGGCTGGTGACGACGATGGTGATCAGCACGCAGCGCCAGACCGCGGCGGGCGAGATCCGGATGGCCGACATCGACTCGGCACGGGTCGGGATCGATGCGCTGACGCGGGTCCTGCGCACCGCGGTGCAACCGGCCCAGCTGCAGATCGGCTGCGGGAGTTGCATCGGACCGGCGTCGGTGTCCACCGCGCTGACCGCCGCCGAGACGGACCGGCTGCAGCTGTTCGCGAACCTCGGTGACGCGGCCGGTCCGTTCCTGATCACCTTCGCGGTCGAGCAGGAGAACGGGACGTGGGTGCTGACCCAGAAGACCCAGGTCCCGGACGTCGGCAGTGCGCCGAACTTCCGCTACACGCCGTGCATCCCGAAGCAGGCGGGGTGCCGGATCAGCGTCCGCACGCTGGTCCGCGGGCTGGACTGGCCGGCCCCGACCCCGATGTTCGTCTACCGCGACAACGCGGCGGACGTGCTCACCGCGCCCGGCGCCCGAGCCGGTCTGACGCCCGATCAGTTACTGGTCGTCGACTCGATCGACATCACGCTGCCGGTCCGCACCCCGAACCGCGTCGGCGCCGGCGGGTTCGTCTCGGCGACGCGTGTGGCGCTGCCCAACTCCTCCACCTCCGTGCTCGCCACGGCCGTCCCGATGCCGGAGCCGTCATGATGCAGCGTCTGCGCCCCCTGCTGGCACGCCATCGGCACTGCGACGCGGGCATGAGCATGATCCTCGTGATCGGCTACGGCACGGTGCTGTCGCTGATGCTCGGCCTGCTGACGGACCGTGCGATCGAGTCGATGTCCGACGCCCGGCGCAGTACCGATTACCACGCTGCGCTCGCCGCCGCTCAGGCCGGCGTCGACGACTACGTCTCGCGGCTGAACGCGAACAACGTCTACTGGCAGACCGTCGACTGCACGAACCTCGCGATGCGCCGGCCGCTGGGTGGGACCTGCGGCTGGGGCGTCAACACCGCGGTCGGCTGGTCGCCCGTGCCCGGTGTGCGCGACCCGCAGGGTGTGCTGTGCTCGACGGTGCCCACCCCGTTGAACTGCGCGCGGTACCACTACGAGGCGGACACCTCCTCGACCGGGACGAACGGTTCGATCACCGTCGTCTCGACCGGCAAGGTGCGTTCGGAGACCCGGACGGTGCGCGTCGTCGTGCAACGCAAGGGATTCGGCGACTTCCTGTACTACTCCGACATCGAGTCCACGGACCCGGCGAACACGTACGTCTACGACGGCAGTCCGATGAGCAGTGCCCAGGCCGCGGTGAACTGCGCGCGTTACTTCTGGGGAACGCCGGCGCGGAACTCGTCCTGCCAGGACATCCAGTTCATCACCGGCGACCGCATCAACGGCCCGCTGCACAGCAACGACGCGATCATGCTGCAGGGCAACCCCGTGTTCGCCGGGACCGCGTCGACGGCCTGGCCGAACTGCGCGCCGAGCTCGAACGGCAAGCCCAAGCCGGTCACGAGCTGCTACCGCGCGAACGGGACGGCGAACCCGACGTTCGCGCGCAGCCTCACCTACCTCGGCATGATCACGCTGCCGCCGTCGAACATGAGTCTGCGGTCCCAGACGGTCGCGGCCACCAGCGTCGGCGCGCCCGGATGCCTGTACACCGGCCCGACCCGGATCAAGTTCGAGGCGACCGGGAAGATGCGCGTCTGGAGCCCGTACACGCTGACCGGCCCGGCGGCGTGCGGGGGCAACAAGCCCGCCAACGTCCTCGTGAACGTGCCGGCGAACAACGTCATCTACGTCCAGAACCTGCCGGCGACGCAGACCTCGCCGACCGCGTCGACCTTCTGCAGCGTGAAGACCCTGCTCGCGCTGACGACGACGTCGAACCCCGACAACTCGGTGGCGAAGTACTCCTGCCGGGACGGCAACGCGTTCGTCAGCGGGCCGCTGACCGGGCGGGTGACGATCGGCGCCGACAACAACATCTACATCACCGACAACCTGACCTACGCCGGCGGGCACAACGGCAACGACAGCCTCGGTCTGGTCGCGAACAACTCGGTCCTGGTGTGGAACCCGATGTCCTGCAACTCGTGCGACACCATCAGCGAGCTGCGGGCCGCCACCAACCTCTACCCGACGAGGCCGAAGAGCCTGAAGGTCGAGGCGGCGATGCTCTCGCTGCAGCACAGCTTCGGCGTCGAGCTCTACAACATGGGCGCGCCGCTGGACAATCTGCAGGAATACGGCTCGATCTCGCAGAAGTATCGCGGTGCGGTCGGCACCACAGGATCCGGCTGGCGGACCGGGTATCTCAAGGACTACAACTACGACACCCGGCTGCGGTACGCTCCGCCGCCGTTCTACCTCAACCCGGTGCAGACCGCGTTCGGCCAGGCGACCTTCGCGGAGATCCCTGCGCTGTTCTCTTGAGCCGCGTTCTCCTGAGCGGCGGGACCTTCGGCCCTGTGTTCGACGCTCGCCGACGGCGACCATGGAACGGCCAGTGAGCGGAAGGTGTCCATGACCGTCGAGCGCGACCGCGCCCCGGGAGCGGGAGCATGAACAGCCGGGTGAGCCCGGTCGACGGCCTCGCGCTGTACGCCGCCGAGCAACGGCGTCGCGAGTGGCTCCAGGCGTCGATCGAGGTGACGCGCAGCCTGCTCTCCGTCAGCGGTGAGGACCCCCTGCACGCCGTCGCGCGCGCCGCGAACTCGATCGCCGGCGCGGATCTCACCCTCGTGGTCCTGCCGACCCCCGCGGGCGACCAGTTGATGATCGAGGTCGCGTACGGCGAGAGCACCGAGGATCTCGTCGGCATCGTCGTCGACGCCCGGCAGTCGATCTCGGGCGAGGTGATCCGCACCGGGCAGCCGGTGCTCGCGGTAGACGTCGCGGACCGGCCCAACGGTGTCGAGCAGGTCCGGCGCAAGGGTCCGGTGGTGATGGTCGGCCCGGTCATGGTCGTTCCGCTGTTCGGCGAGCAGGGTGCCCGCGGCGCGCTCCTGATCGCCCGGCGCTGCGGCGGGGAACCGTTCGACCACGAGGACCTCGAACTCGCGACCTCGTTCGCCAACCACGCGGCTGTCGCGCTCGAACTCGCCGACGCCCGCGAGACCCAGCAACGCATGAGCATCCTGGAGGACCGCCACCGCATCGCCGCGGACCTCCACGACCACGTCCTCCAGCGCCTGTTCGCCGCCGGCATGACGATGCAGGCGATGACGGCGTCCGTCGACTCGCCTCACCTCGATCGGCTCGAGGAGCTGATCACCGACACCGACGCCACCATCGCCCAGATCCGCGCCGTCATCCACGAGCTGAACGACCTGCGCTCGTTCTGACGCCCTCGTGGGCGAAGGCGAGACCACGGTGCGCTGATGGAGCGTCAGAAAGTAGTGACAGCAGGGGCGAATGAGGTTGCGACTGCACTAGAACATGTGTTCTGCATATCTGCTTGAGTGCAGTAGCATTTGGTGCGTGAGCCAGGAGCGTCCCGTCGGT
>NZ_BAAAHE010000048.1:34870-38966 GCF_039525035.1 Sporichthya brevicatena | reverse complement strand
CCGCACGCCGTTCTCCGCTCTGCAGTTTCTGACCTCGACAAGCCAGAAACCTAAGGCTGGGAACGGCGTGTGCTCGTTCAGGGGCGATCAACGACCCACGGAAGCGTCAGTGGAGCCCCCTTTTTTGACAGCGGCGGCGGGTCAGGCGGGGATGGGGGCGCCGGTGCCGGTGACCTGCACGCCGTCGGAGTCGGGGTCGGGGGCGACGACGAGGCGGCTCGGTTGCCCCATGTCCTCGCCCTGGTGGAGGACGACGCGATTCCCGACCGTGAGGCGGCCGAGCGTTCGCAGGTAGCCGCCGAACGCGGCCGCGGCGGCGCCGGTCGCCGGGTCCTCGCGGACCCCGCCGGGCGGGAACGCGTTGCGGACGTCGAACTCGGCCGGCCCGCGTTGCCGGAACACGTGGACGGTCGCCCACCCGGCGTCCGCCATCACCGCGGCCAGGGCGTCGAAGTCGTAGTCGAAGTCGGCCAGGGTCTCGCGCGCGGCCACGGCGAGCACGGGATGCGCGTTGCCCGCGAAGGCGACGTGGACCGGCCAGGTCTCGTCGAGCTGCTCGCGCCGCCAGCCGAACGGCGCGAGCAGGGCGTCGATCTCCGCCGCGGTGGCGGGCCGGCTGGACGCCGGGGGAGAGGTGAGGGTGGCCGTCACGCCCGTCGTGGTCGCCTCGGTCAGCACCGCGACCGGTCCGGCGGGGGTGTCGAAGCGCAGCGGCCCGCAGCCGTCGCGGTCGGCGAGCGCGACGGCGGTGGCGATCGTCGCGTGCCCGCAGAACGCCACCTCGGCCCGCGGGCTGAAGTAGCGGATCGGGTGCGAGTCGCCGCTCCCCGGGAGGACGAACGCCGTCTCCGAGTAGCCGACCTCCGCCGCGAGCGCGAGCATCTGATCCTCAGTCAGCCCGGTCGCATCGAGCACCACCCCGGCCGGGTTGCCTCCGGTTCCGTCGGCGGTGAAGGCGGCGTAGCGCAGTACCTCGGTCATGCGTCCATCCTCCCGGTCTCCGGGCGATCAGGCGACCAGCGCGGATTCGATCGGCAGGCCGGCCTCGACCCAGTCCTGGATGCCGGCCTCGTAGGTGCGCACGTCGGTGTAGCCGAGCGCCTCCAGCCGGCGGGCCACGGCCCGGCTGTTCTGGCATGCGGTGTTGGCGCAGTAGGTCACGACGGTCTCGTCGCGCTGGGGGAGGAGCTCCGCGGCGCGCGTCGCGACCTCGTCCTCCACCAGGTTGATCGCCCCGGGCAGGTGCTCCTGGTCGTAGTACCCGGACGGCAGGGCGTCGACGAGGTGGACCGGCCGGTTCGAGGCCAGGAGGAGCAGCAGCTCGGTGCGGGAGATGTTGGAAGCCATGGTGTCATCCTTCGGTAATTGTGTGCGTGTACACGCAAATTAGTAGCCGAAGCCGACGAGCCGTGTCAATGTGCGTGCGCACGCACAGACCTGTTAGCGTGGTCACATGGGTCGGAAGGACAGCGCCGGAGTCAGCGCCTGGGCGTCATTGCTGCGAACGCACGCGGCCGTGGTGCCGAAGCTCGCGAAGGAGGTGGCGGCCGCGGGGCTGCCGATCTCCTGGTACGACGTCCTGCTCGTGCTGAACGCCGCGCCGGAGCGGAAGCTGCGGATGTCGGACCTCGGTGCGGCGGCGGTGCTGAGCCGGGAGCAGATCAGTCGGGTGGTGAGCGAGCTGGAGCGCGCGGGCCTCGTGCAGCGCGTCCCGAACCCCGACGACAAGCGCTCGTCGTTCGCGACCTTGACCGACGTCGGCCGCGAGCGGCTGCGTGCCGCGGCGCCGGCGTACACGGCCGCGATCGAGACCCATTTCGCCCAGCACCTGACCGCCGCGGAGATCGTCGCCGTCGGCTCCGCGCTCGCGAAGGTCGTTGCGGCGGAGGAGTGAACCCGCAGGTCCGCGCGGCGTGTCGCCGTCGATTCGGGTCGTGCGTGCCCGATGCTCTCAACATGACAACGACTCAGATTGACTGGACCCAGCTCGAGGCCCAGCTGAGCGAGGCTGCCGAGGTCCTGCGCGAGCACGTCGACGCCGAGATGGCCGAGGTGGACTCCGCGCTCCGCGCGCTCGCCGAGGACATCACGACGCAGTCCCGCGCGGCGCTCGCCGCCGTCGAGGCGCGCGGCTCCGGCTTCATCGTCGCCCCGCGGCAGCCGCTCGAAGTCTGAAGCGTTCCGCGTCAGTTCCACCCGGACCCCACACCCGGGGCACAGCCCGCTCACAACCGTCGGTGTTGTGATGGTGTGGTGGACGTCTGGCGTTCGGACGCTCGGTGGGGATCGGGGGCCGCACTGGCCCTCGTCGCCGCCGTGTCCGGGCTGCTGACGCACCTCTCGCTGCGCGCCGACAGTGTGGGGCCCGCTCCCGCACTGCCGACGCTGGTGATCGGCGGTGCGGTGCTCGCCGTCGTCCTGTGGCCGCTGGCGGCCCGCTCGACGCGGGTCGTCACGTTGGCCGCGGTGCTCCTCGTCGCCCAGTTCGGCACGCACGCGCTGACGCTGCTCGCCGCGGGTGCGCCGGTGGGCAACCCCCGTGGGCTGATCTGCTGTCCGCCGACCGAGTCGACCAGTGCCGGTCTCGTCGGCCGGCTCACCGCGCAGGCCGGCTGGACGCTCGTCGCCGTGCAGGCGCTGGCGTGCCTGGTGCTCGCCGCCGTGATCCGCGGCAGCCGCGCGGGTGCCGACCTCCTCGCGAGCGCGTTCGCTCTCGTCGCGTCCGTGTTCTCCGCCGCCGGTGTGCTCGCCGGCCGCGTCCTGCGCTGGCTGCGCCTGCTCGGCGCCCCGACCGCCCCGGCCTGGGTGCGCCCCGCGCCCTACGCCCGACCCTCCCGACTCCGCGACCCGGGCGCGCTCCTCGCGCGCTGCGCCGGCCGCCGGGGCCCGCCGCTGCGGGCCGCCCCGGTCCTTTTCCTGGCTGCCGGCTGACCGCCTGACGTGCGGGGCCGTGCGGCCCCTTCTCGTCGGAGTTGGTCATGTCCGTTTCTGTCCCTGCACGTCCCGTTGCTCCTCGTTCGCTCCCGCCCCGCTTCGCCGGGGCCGCCGCGTGGGCCGCCGTGCCCGCCCGGTTGCTCCTCGCCGGCGTCTTCGGTGTCGCCGGCGCGCTCAAGATCGACGACCCCGCGGCCTCGGTCCGCGCGGTCCGTGCCTACGACCTGTTGCCGGACTGGCTCGCCGTCCTGGTCGGCCGGGGCCTGCCCGCGTTCGAACTGGCGCTCGCCGTCGCGCTGCTGCTCGGCGTCGCGCTCCGTCTGACCGCCGGGGTGGCGGCCGGGTTGCTGACGGTCTTTCTCATCGGCGTCTCGACGGCCTGGGCGCGCGGCCTGCAGATCGACTGCGGCTGCTTCGGCGGCGGTGGCGTCACCGACGACCCGCAGTACGGATCGGAGATCCTCCGGGACGTCACGCTGCTCGTCGTTGCCGGCGCGCTCGCCTGGTTCGGCCGGTCGCGTCTGACGATCAGTCAGCGGGTGGTTCCGGGCGTGGTCGCCGCGGCTCTGCTGGTCGCCGGGGGAGCGGGCGTCGTGGTCGCCGAAGCGACCGAGCCGGCCCCGCCGACGCGCGTGCCGGTGGGCGTCACGGTAGCGGGCGGGATCGTGGTCGGGTCACCGGAGGCGCCGCGCACGGTCGTCGTCTACGAGGACCCGCAGTGCCCGCACTGCGCGGAGTTCGAACGCACCGGCGGGGTCGCCCTGCACGACGCGGTCGCTGCGGGGCGCGTGAAGGTCGAGTACCGGATGCGCAGCTTCCTCGGCCCGGACAGCGTCCGCGCCGTCGCGGCCCTCGGGGCCGCTCAGGACGCCGGCAAGTTCGACGAGCTGCGGACCGCGATGTTCGCGTACCTGCTCGCCGGGGGTCACGGCTACAGCGTCGACCAGCTGATCGCACTCGGGGCGGCGGTCGGGCTCACCGACCCGGCGTTCGTCGACGCCGTCCGCGACCAGCTCTACGCCCCGTGGGCCAAGGCCGTCGACGACCGCGCCAGCAAGGACGGGAACACCGGTACCCCGGCGCTGTTCCTCGACGGTCACCCGGTCGACCCGTCCGTCGCCTTCGACGCCCGCGCGCTCGCGGCCGCGCTGCAGCCCTAGCA
>NZ_BAAAHE010000048.1:32112-34785 GCF_039525035.1 Sporichthya brevicatena | reverse complement strand
GTGATCGTCGACTGGATTCAGCGGCAGCCGTGATCGTTGCGTCCGGCGAAGTGTGGGCTATAGGCCACAGTTGGCCGGACGCACGGTAGGTCAGACGCGGACGGGGCCCTCGGAACCCGACTCGGCGCCGGCGGCCGCCTTGGTCACGGCGAGGAGTCGACCGATGGCGCCGCCGGGGGAGTCCCAGTACTCGCCGTAGTCGACGTCGACCGCGAGGACGCGGATGTCCGGGTCGTCCTTGCCGTCGAAGTACGCGCCGGCGGGTGCGCTCCACAGCGACTCGATCAGCGCGCGGTCGTGAAGCACGCGGGCGGAGCCCTGCAGGGCGACGTAGTCGTTCTTGCTCGGGTCGGAGAACGTCGTGGTGCACGGAGCCTTGCCGTTCCCGAGGGCCTGCACCCAGTCGGTGTCGGCGGCGACGAGGAAGTGCAGCGTCGACCCCTCCAGACCGGCCAGCGTCAGCGGGCGGGACTTCCAGACGTCCCCGTCCGGCGTGCCGACCATCGCGAAGCGCAGCTTCTCGACAGCCGCGGACAGGCTTCGGGACTCGGCTTTGGTGTCGGTGGCAGTCATGCCGAGGAACTGCCCGCCCGCGACGCCGCCATTCACGACGCCTTGCGGGCCGACCGCTTCGTACCCTTCTTCGCGGCGGTCTTCTTGGCCGCTGGCTTCTTCGCCGCGGTCTCCTTCGCGGCGGTCTTCTTCGCGGCCGTCTTCTTGGTCGCGGTCTTCTTCTTCGGCTTCTCGTCCTCGGCCTTACGGGTCTTCAGTTTCCCGGTTTCGGTGTTGCCGGCGCCCTTGCGGGACTTGGCGGCGTCGACGGAGCGGCGGAGAGCCTCCATGAGGTCGAGGACCTCGGCCTCGGGCTCGGCGTCGTCGTCCGTGACGACCTCACGGCCCTTGGCCTTGGCCTTCACCAGTTGCAGGACTCGGTCGCGGTAGGTGTCGGCGTAGTTCTCCGGCTTCCACTCGGTGGTGAGGGCCTCGATGAGCCCGATGGCGGTCTTGAGGTCCTTGTCGGAGAACTTCGCCTTGCGGGGGATCGAGGGCAGTTCGTCGGCGGGGTCGCGGACCTCGTCACCGAAGTACATGGTCTCCAGCACCAGCACGCGGTCGTGCGGGCGGATCGCGGCGAGGTACTGCTTGTTGCGCATGACGAGCGTCGCAATGCCGATGCGCCCGGCCTTCTCCATCGCCTGCAGCAGCAGGCCGTACGGACGCGCGGCGTCGTCGCTCGCCGGGGCGAGGTAGTACGAGCGGCGGTAGTGGACGGGGTCGATGTCGGCGGCCTCGACGAAGTCGGTGATCTCGATCGTCGAGCTGCGACCGGGTTCGACCTCCTCGAGCTCGTCGGGGGTGACGATCACGTGGCGTCCGTCACCGAGGTCGTAGCCCTTGACGATGTCGGAGTACTTGACCTCCTTGCCGGTGTCCTCGTTCACCCGCTTGTTGCGGACGCGGTCGTCGGTGCCCTTCTCGAACTGGTTGAAGTGGACGGTCTTGTCCTCGGTGGCCGAGTACAGGCCCACCGGGACGTTGACCAGCCCGAAGCCGATCGAGCCGGACCAGATCGCGCGTGCCACGGACGACCTCCTGCTGCCAGGCCCCCGAACGGGGCCGGTGATAGGTGAGAAGTGCCCACGAACGAGCCTGCTCACCCGCGGCAACAGATTTCGCCCGGAAAGATCGCTATAACGGGAAGTTCTACGGCAGATGGGACGTTGCAACGGATATCTGACGACAATCGTGTGGAGTATTCATGACGTTCCGAACGCACGTCCTGTCCACCTGTGCCGCGGCCGGCAGCGCTGTTGTGCTCGCCGGGGCGCTTTCCATCTCGCCGGCGCTCGCCTCCGACAAGCCGGCGGAGCAGCCCGCTGCGGGTGCCGCGTTGTTCGACACCGACGGCACCTGGGCCCCGGCCGCGACGGCGAGCGTGCACCCCGGCGTCATGACGCAGACCGAGGGCGCCGGGCAGTGCACGGCGAACTTCGTCTACACCGCCGGCAGCAAGACGTTCCTCGGCCAGGCGGCGCACTGCTCGGGCACCGGTGAGGCCACCGAGACCGACGGGTGCCAGGCCGAGTCCCTCCCGCTCGGGACGCCGGTGAAGATCCTCGGCTCCGACGTGGTCGGGAAGATGGTCTACAACTCCTGGATCTCCATGCAGCGCAGCGGGGAGAAGGACGAGAACGCCTGCGCGTTCAACGACCTCGCGCTGATCGAGATCCCGAACGACGCGCTGGGCAAGGTCAACCCGTCCGTGCCGGTCTTCGGTGGTCCGGTGGGCGTGAACACCACGGGCACGAGCAACGGTGAGAAGGTCGTCTCGTACGGCAACTCCTCGCTGCGTCAGGGCCTGTCGGTCGTGTCGCCCAAGACGGGCACGAGCTTCGGCACCGTCGGCGACGGCTGGTCGCACACCGTCTACACGCTGACGCCGGGCGTCCCGGGTGACTCCGGGTCAGCCTTCCTCGACAGCAACGGTTACGCCCTGGGTGACCTCTCGACGCTGTCGTTCGCGCCGATGCCGCTGAGCAACCAGGTCAGCGACCTCGCCCACGAGCTCGACTGGGCCCGCGCCCACGACAGCAAGCTCTCCGACCTCCGGGTCGTGGCCGGCACCGAGGCCTTCCTCCCGGGCGCGCTTCCGGTGGGCTGATCCGCCCGACA
>NZ_BAAAHE010000048.1:0-32074 GCF_039525035.1 Sporichthya brevicatena | reverse complement strand
CCGGCTCAGTCCTCGTCCGGGTCCGCGTCGTGCCCGGCGTCGAGGTGCTTGACGGATTGGAATCCGAGTTGCCCCCGGGGGTGCCCGGCGGACGACGCGGCCACGGGCTCCAGCAGGTAGCCCATGTGGTCGCCGACCTCGAGACGGTCGAGGATGCGCCCGACGAACCAGCGCGTCACCTCGTCGAGGATCGGGACACCGAGCGGCCCGTCGTGCCAGGTCTCGGAGGCGAGCTTGTCGACCTCGTCGCCGGTGCGGGTGCCGAAGCGGATCGCGAGGTCGATCTGGCCCGGGTCGGGGAAGTGCACTCCGAGCGCCTCGGCCTGCTCGGCGACGTCGAACGTGTGGTTGTTCTTCGACAGGAAGACGAAGTAGCGCGGCGGGTGGATCGCGCACTGCGTCGCAAACCCGAGCAGGCAACCGTTCCGCTCGCCGTCGCGGGAGACGGCGGTGACGAGGTGCATCGGCCAGTCGAGCTGGCCCATGACGGCGTGGAAGTCCTCGACGGCGTTCGCCGGGATCGCCTCGGTGCTCATTGCGGTCCTCCGATCCAGCCGCGGCGATGCGCGGCGACGAGCGTGCCCGCGGCGATGGCGAGCATCGCGCCCAGAACGATCCAGTACGCGACGAGATTGGAGAAGAAGCCGAGCTCGAAGTTCATGCCGAGGACGCCGGCGATGACCGTCGCCGGCATGAGGACGGCGGAGATCACCGTCAGCACCTTCATGACGTCGTTGGTCCGCTGTTCGGTGCGGCTCATGAAGATCTCGAGCGAGCCCGTGATCGCCGACCGCGTGCTGTCGATCGAGCCCACGGCCGTCTCCAGCCGGTTCGTCAGCTCGGCGAAGCGGTGCGCGGACTCGGAGTTCGAGAGGACGATCAGCTCCGGGTCGGCCAGGCGGGTCAGCAGTTCGCGGTGGTCGACGACCGTCCGCCGGAGCCGGCCCACGCGGTGGCGCAGGTCGATCAGACGATCCATCAGTTCCCGGTCCTGGCGGTTGAACTCGGGCGCGATGAGCTGCTCGTCGAGGTCGTCGACCTCGCGGTCGAGCTGCTCGACACGATCGAAGAACGTGCTCAGGTGCCAGTCCATGAGGACGGCGAGGAAACGCGGGCCGTCCATGCGGCCGAGGTTGAACTGGGAGCTGATCGGCTCGTTGAGCAGCTCGATGAGATCGACCTGCTCGGTGTGCGCGGTGACGATCCAGCCGCGTCCCACCACGCAGCGGATCGCGACCGGGTCCGGTCCGTCGGCGTAGGCGAGAGCGGCGATGAGGATATGGCCCTCGGCGTCCTCGGAGAGGGCGGCCTTGTCCCGCTCCTGGAGCCAGATGAGCTCCTCGTCGTCGAGCAGGCCGTCGTGGAGTTCGCTCAGCAGCTTGGCGGTGGAGTCCTCCAGGTCGCCGTCGCCGAGGCACAGGTCCACCCAGAGCAGCTGGTTCCTGCCGATCCGGCCGAGGCGATCCTGCTCGGGGTCGACGGCGTGGTCCTCGCCGTTCTTGTCGTAGAGGTAGGCGCGCAGCGCGTTACCGGCGCCGCGGTCGGAGGCGCCGGGTTTCGGTGGGGCGGTACGGGAAATGGGACACCTCCGGAACTCCGGAGGTCGCTCTACCCGTCCGATCGCGATTCACCCAGGACTGAAGTGCGGCGAACCGCGGTAGGTACCAGTCGTGTCGCCCACCAACAAACTTGCCGAAGAAATCGCCGCCCTCGCCGAAGAACACGGCCACACCGTCGGTGCCGCCGAGTCCCTGACCGGCGGTCAGCTGACGGTGCAGCTCGCCGCGGCGCCGAACGCGTCGAGCTGGTTCCGCGGCGGTGTCGTCGCCTACAGCTCCGAGGTCAAGCGGGACGTGCTCGACGTCCCGCACGGGCCCGTCGTGAGCAAGCCGGCGGCCATGGCCATGGCGGCCGGCGCGTGCCGGGTTCTCGGGGCCCGGATCGGGATCTCCACCACCGGGGTCGGCGGCCCCGGCGAGGAGGAGGGGCAGTCCCCGGGCACGGTGTGGATCGGCCTGGCGTGGGAGGGCATCCCGATCGAGGCCTGGGAGTACAAGTTCGGCGGCGAGCCGGACGAGATCTGCTCGCAGACCTGCGAGGCCGCGCTGCAGGCCGTCCGGGACCGGATGCACATCGGCTGACCTGCTGAGCAGGACGGTTGCGCCGCGGGGAGCGGGGCAGACCTCGGACATGGCACGCACCTCCCGGACGATGACCGGCCTCAGCCCCGCCCAGGTCTTCCTCGCGCTGCACGACGGCTACACCTACGACCGCTGGGTGGTCGGGACGCGGAACATCCGCTCCGCCGACCCCGAGTGGCCGACGCCGGGCACCGAGATCCACTACACGATCGGCTATGCCCCGCTGCGCAAGGACGACAAGACCGTCGCCTGCGCCTACGAGCCGGACGTCAAGCTCGAGCTCGAGGCGCACGCCTGGCCGGCGGGCACCGCGCGGATCTGCTTCACCGTCGAGGAGGTCGACGGCGGCTGCGTCGTCCACATCGACGAGCACCCGCTGCGCGGCGTCGCCGCGACCCTC
This sequence comes from Sporichthya brevicatena, assembly GCF_039525035.1. Taxonomy (NCBI): domain Bacteria; kingdom Bacillati; phylum Actinomycetota; class Actinomycetes; order Sporichthyales; family Sporichthyaceae; genus Sporichthya; species Sporichthya brevicatena. Next base: position 29,533 of record NZ_BAAAHE010000048.1, on the reverse strand, counting down.
CACAACCCGGTCCTCGACCTGCTGATCAAGATCCGCAACGTCGAGACCCTCCGCCGTCTCGAGCAGCGCATCCGGCAGATGGTCGTCCACCGCTAGGCCCTTCTCTGCGGGATGACGTCCCGCAGCACCCCCGTGTCGGCCCTGGTGCGGGCTGACACCCCACCTCTGCGGGACGTCATCCCGCAGTACCCCTGTGTCGGCCCTGGTGCGGGCTGACATCCCACCTCTGCGGGACGTCATCCCGCAGAGAGAGAGGGCTCGACGGAGGGCGGCTCAGCCGCGGCCCGAGGCGAGGGCGCGGATGACGGCGGTCGCGAGGCGACCGGAGGTCCCGGCCCGGAGCGCGGCGTGGGCGGCGTTCGCGCCGGGGGCGCCGTGGACCCCGCCGCCCGGGTGGGCCGAGGCGGACGCGAGATAGAGCCCGCGGATGTGCGTCTCCGGCCGGCCGAGGCCGGGCAGCGGACGCAGGACGAGCTGCTGGTGCAGGCCGCTGGTCCCGGCGCTGATCGCGCCCTCGACGAGGTTCGCGTTCTCCGCCTCCAGGTCGGGCGGGAAGCTGACGTGACGGTTGATCACGAGATCGGTGAACCCCGGGGCGTACTCCTCCATGCGTCGATCGACGGCCGCCAGCACACGCTTCTGCAGGTCGGGGTCGCGCCAGCCGTCGATGCCGCCCGGCCGGGCGGGGACGTGCGTGTACGCCCACGCGGACTCGGTGCCGGCGGGGGAGCGCGTCGGGTCGGCCGTCGTCATCTGACCCAGCAACAGGAACGGGTCCCGCGGGACGCGGCCCATCGCGAGCTCGTGGGCGAACTCCGAGAGGGAGTCGAAGTCCCCGCCGACGTGTACGGTGCCCGCCCCGACGACCTCGGGGTTCTTCCAGGGGATCGGACCGGACAGCGCCCAGTCGATCTTGATCGTCGCGTCGTCCCAGGAGAACCGGCGCAGGTCGTCGCGCAGCCGGGCCGGGACCTGGTCGGGTCCGAGCAGGTGCAGGTACAGATCGGGTGCGGTGACGTCGGCGAGGACGGTGCGGGCCGTGAACGTCTCGCCGTCGGCGCGGACGCCGACCGCACGGCCGTCCCGCACCAGGACCTGCTCGACGCGGGTGCCGCAGCGCACGCGTCCGCCGCGGGAAGTCAGGCGGCGGACCATCGCCGCCGTGAGCTCGCCGGCACCGCCGACGGGGACGGGGAAGCCGACGTCCTGGCCGAGCATCGCGAGCAGCCAGCCGAAGATCGCGCTACCGGCCTCCTCGGGGCCGAGGTCGGTGTGCATGGCGTTGCCGGCGATCAGGAGCGGCCCGCCCTCGCCGGCGAAGCGCTCGCGTCCGTAGGCGCGGACCGAGAGCAGACCGAAGCGGGCAAAGCTCAGCGCGCCGTGGACCTTGAGCTGCCGCGCCAGTTTCGCCCCGGCGCGGACCGGCGGGAACGGCGTGAGCAACGCGTCCATCAACGTCGGGCCGAGTTCGTTCCACTGGTCGACGAGCGCCCGCCAGGCCGCGGCGTCGCCGCGGTCGAAGGCACCGAGGGAGTCGGCGGTGACGTCGACGTCCCGGTTGAGGACGACCGTCCGGCCGTCCGGCAGGGGGTGGGCGAGCGCGGTCGGGGCGTGGGTCCAGCGCAGGCCGTGGGCGGGCAGGTCGAGCGCCGCGAGGGCGGGGGAGGCCGCGCCGAGCGGGTAGAACGAGCTGAACCGGTCGTTCACGAATCCCGGGGCCACGTACTCGCCGCTGCGGACGGCGCCGCCGGGTTCGTCCTCGGCCTCCAGGACCAGGACGTCCCAGCCCGCGTCGGCGAGCAGGTTGGCCGCGACCAGACCGTTCGGGCCGGCCCCGACGACCACGGCATCCACGGAGGAGTTCATGTCCTGGCCCTACCCACGCTTTCCGTACGTTTACCTGGGTAGATGCGCCACATGACGGTTACTGAGCTGCCCGCCTGCCCGGAGGCCGTCGGCCCGCCGCTGCCCGCCGCCCGAGGGTCGATCTCGGCCCACATGCTCGACCTGATCTGCGGTCGCGCGACCGGGAACCGGCACGCCGGCGCCGTCGGGGACGCCGATCCCTTCGGCGACGACCTGCAGCTCGCGCTCTACATGGCGTACGAGCTGCACTACCGGGGCTTCGCCGGCGTCGACGACGACCGCGAGTGGGACGCCGACGTCCTCGCGCTGCGCACCGCGCTGGAGCGTCGCTTCGCCGGGGCGCTGCGGGAGCAGATTTCCCCGAGCGCCGACGTCGACGCCGCGATCGCCGACCTGCTTGCCGTCGACGGCGAGGGCGGGGTCTCGGACTTCCTCGCCCGCAACGGCACCCGCGCCCAGGTGCGGGAGATGCTCGTCCACCGCTCGATGTACCACCTCAAGGAGGCGGACCCCCAGGCGTTCGTGCTGCCCCGGCTCTCCGGGGCGACGAAGGCGGGCGTCGCCGCCGTCGAGTTCGACGAGTACGGCGGCGGCCGCGCTGCCCGCATGCACGCGGAGCTGTTCGCGTCCCTGATGCGGGCCTTCGACCTCGACGCCCGGTACGGGGTCTACATCGACGTCGTGCCGGGGCCGATGCTCGCCGTCGTCAACTTCATGTCGCTGTGCGGGCTGCACCGCGCCCGCCGCGGCGCGCTGCTGGGTCAGCTCGCCGCCGTCGAGATCACCTCCCCGCCCGGGTCGATGCGCATGGTCGCCGCGATCCGTCGCGCCGGAGGCTGCGAGATCGCCGAGGAGTTCTACGCCGAGCACGTCGTCGCCGACTCCGTCCACGAGCAGGTCATGCGCGCGGACGTGATCGGCACCCTGCTGGAGCACGAGCCCCACCTCGCCGAGGACGTCGTCTTCGGCATCTGCGCCGCCGGGTACCTCGACACCCGCCTCGACGAGCACCTGCTGAGCTCCTGGACCGCCGGCCGCTCCAGCCTCCTCGGCCCGATCTGACTCCTGCGGGATGACGTCCCGCAGGCCTGCCCTGTCAGCCCGCACGAGGGCCGACAGGGCACTGCTGCGGGACGTCATCCCGGGGAGGTGAGTGTCAGCCCGCACGAGGGCCGACAGGGCACTGCTGTGGGACGTCATCCCGCAGGGGTGGGCCTGGCCGGGAAGGAAGGGGCGCTCAGAGGCGGCGGTGGGTGCCGTCGCAGAGGGGGTAGCGGCCGCTCTGGCCGCAGGCGCAGATCGCGACGCGGAAGCGGTCGATCCGCTCGGGCGGGCCGTCACCGACGCAGACCTCGATGGGCCCGTCGACGAGAACCGGCCCACCGCGGTTGCAGGTGACCCGGCGGACCTCGGCGGCCCGGCGGGGGAAGGACTCGTCGCCGGGCCCGGCGTCGGGGACGGTCTCAGGCGCGAGTGCCACGGACGACCACCAGGGTCTCGGTGTTCTCGCCGGGGCCGATCAGGCCCTCGGCACGCAGCCAGGCCTCGCGGGAGCGCATGACGGGGCCGAAGGGGATCTCGTCCTTCTTGACGACCTCGGCGGTCAGGCCCTGCTCGCTCAGGAGCGCGACGGTGCGGCCCGGGTCGCACAGGGCGGAGTGGACCAGCCACACGGACCCGCCCGGCGCGAGCCGGCCCGGGGCGTCGCGGCAGATCCGGTCGAGGAGGGCGCGGCCGTCGCGGCCGGCGTCCCAGGCGCGCGCCCGGCTGTGGGCGGGCGGCGGGCCGTCGCAGGTCGGCACGTAGGGCGGGTTGGCGACGATCAGGTCGAACAGGCCCGCGACGCCGGAGAGCAGGTCGCCGCGCCGCGCCTGGACGGGGAGGCGGCGGAGCATGGCGTTGATGCGGGTGCCGAGGATCGCGCGGCGCGCGATGTCGACGGCCACGACCTCACCGGCGCCGGCGGCGGCCAGTTCGAGGGCGATGTGGCCACTGCCGGTCCCGAGCTCGCACACGCGAGCGTTGGGCGGCAGCGGCTCGGCGAGGACGGTGTTGAGGAGCAGGAGGGTGTCTTCCTGCGGGGCGTACACACCCGGAAGTCTCAGCAGCAGCACGCAGCGGACCTACCCGGAAATGCGCCGGCAATGCTGGACGCCACCTGTGTCTGAGGGTGACTCAGACCGCGAGCGGTGCCTCGGGTGGCAACTCGATTCCGCGACGGGCCCGGTGGACGGCGACGTCGAGGTGGTCGCGCGCGAGCACTCCGGCCCGGACCCAGACCAGGTCTTCGGACCCGCCGTTCAGTTGCTGGGCGACGTGCACCGCGTGGTCGACGGCGTGCGCGACGGTCTCCGCGTCCAGCGCGGGAAACTCCGTCGAGAGCACGGCGACCATGTCGGCGCGCGAACGAGGCGTGGGGGCCAAGGACTCCGATTTCCGAGACGTCGAGCAACCCCGGTTCTGGAGGTGGCTAACGTGAGTTACCCGCCGGAACGCGGTTTCAACCCCGCGCCCGGCCGCGAGTTCGTCAGGCCGAGCGCAGGAGCTTGGTAACGGCCTCCTCGACGGGGCCGGCGGTGGCGAGCGAGCCGGGTTCGACGCCCTCGCCGAGGTCGTCGAGGGCTCCGGTGACGGTCCGGCCGTCGTCGTAGCAGTCGATGACGCGGGCGTCGATGTACGACCGGCGGGCGACGGCGGGGGTGTTCCCGAGGTACTCGGAGACCTCGCGGACGGTCCGGGCCACGGCGCGCTTGCGGGCGGTCGGGGACGTGACCTCCGCCGAGACCGCCAGCCCGACGGCCGCGAGCACGGTGGCGTGCCAGGTGCGGAAGTCCTTGGCGGTGAAGGATCCGCCGGAGATCTCCCGCAGGTAGGCGTTGATGTGCGCGGCCTTGACGTCGTGCCAGCCCGTGCTGTCCCGCCAGGCGAGCAGTTCGGGGTTGTCGTCCTTGCGGCGGCGCAGCCCGGTGATCAGGCGGCAGATCGCCTCGTCGGCGACCGCCTGCTCGCGCTGGATCCCGTGCTTGGCCGGGTAGTCGAACTCGACGACGCCGCGCCGGCACGTGACGTGCTCCCGGCGGACGGTGGCCAGCCCGAACGTCCCGTGCTCGACGGTGTAGGCGTCGCTGCCGGAGCGGAAGAAGCCCAGGTCCAGGAGCCGGACCGCCCCGGCGAGCACCCGCTCGCGCGGGAAGCCCCGCTGGTCGAGGTGCTCGGCCACCGTCGCCCGGATCTGCGGCAGGACCTTCGCGAACTCGAACATCCGGTCGTGCTTCGCCGCGTCCCGGACCGTCCGCCACTCGTCGTGGTAGCGGTACTGCAGGCGCCCGGCGGCGTCACGGCCGGTGGCCTGCAGGTGGCCACGGGGGTCGGGGCAGATCCAGACGTCCGTCCAGGCCGGCGGGATCACTAGGGCCTGGGCGCGGGCCCGGTCCTCGGCGCTGACGGCTGAGCCGTCGTCGTGGCGGTAGCGGAAACCTTTGCCGCACCGGATCCGTCGGATTCCGGGCGCCGCAGGATCGCTGCGGCGCAGTTTCACCGCGGCGCTCCGGCGCTCAGGCGTCGGCCAGCATCCCCTGACGCAGCTGCGCCAGGGTGCGGGCCAGCAGCCGCGAGACGTGCATCTGGGAGATGCCGAGCTCCTCACCGATCTGCGACTGCGTCTTCTCCTCGTAGAAGCGCAGGTGCAGGATGCGCTTGTCGCGCTCGCTCAGCTGCTCGATCAGGGGGCGCAGGGCCTCCATGTCCTCGAAGAGCTCGAAACGGCCGTCGGTGAAGGCGACGGTGTCGGCGACGGTCTGGCCGTCCTCGTCGCTGCCGCTGACCGGGGACTCCAGCGAGGTGACCGAGAAGTGGTCCTCCGCGGTCATGGCCTCCAGGACCAGGTCCGGGCTGACGGCCAGCTTCTCGGCGAGCTCGTTGACCGTGGGGGCGCGGCCGAGCTCGTGCGCGAGCGACTCCGTGGCGTCCCGCAGAACCGCCTTGGTCTCCTGCAGGCGGCGGGGGAGCCGGATCCAGCGACGCTTGTCGCGGAAGTAGCGGCGAATCTCGCCCTGGATGGTCGGCTTTGCGTACGCCGCGAAGTCGGAGCCGTGGTCCGGGTCGAAGCGGCTGATCGCCAGCGCGAGGCCGACGAACCCGACGGCCTCGAGCTCGTCGGTCTCGACGGCGCGGCCGGCGTACCGGCTGGCGAGCCACTTGACCAGCCCGGCGTACCGGACGGCGATGAACTCCTGGATGCGCTCGCGCTCGGCGTCCTCGGTGGCGGCGCGGAGAGCGCGGAAAAGGTCGTCGTCAGTGCTGTCGGCGTTCACGGCGGCGCGGGTCAGGGTGGCCGCCGGGGCGGAGGTCATCGTGGGGGTCGCGTTCATGACCGGAGGATTCCGTCGCTGACCAGCAGTGAAACGAGGGCTGACTGTGATTCAGGACAAGCAATCCGAAGCGGGTTTCGGCATCGGCACGCTCAGCACGGGCAGTGTTCGGCCATGAGAGCACTCACCTGGCAAGGTAAACGTCACGTACGCGTCGAAGACGTGCCCGATCCGCGGATCGAGGCCCCCACGGACGCGATCATCCAGATCACCTCCACGGCGATCTGTGGCTCCGACCTCCACCTGTACGAGGTGCTCGGCCCGTTTCTGGAGCCCGGCGACGTCCTCGGCCACGAGCCCATGGGCATCGTGCAGGAGGTCGGCCCCGAGGTGACCCAGATCAAACCGGGCGACCGCGTCGTCGTCCCGTTCAACATCTCCTGCGGCACGTGCTGGATGTGCAGCAAGGCGCTCTACGCCCAGTGCGAGACGACGCAGAACACCGCGACCGGCAAGGGCGCCTCGCTCTTCGGCTACACCTCGCTCTACGGCTCCGTGCCCGGCGGGCAGGCGCAGTACCTACGGGTGCCCCAGGCGCACTTCGGCCCGATCGTCGTCCCCGAGGGCGTCCCGGACGAGCGGTACCTCTACCTCTCCGACGTCGTCCCGACGGCGTGGCAGGCGGTCGCGTACGCGGACGTCCCCAAGGACGGGACGCTCGCTGTTCTCGGCCTCGGCCCGATCGGCCTGATGTGCACCCGGATCGCCAAGCACCTCGGGGTGGAGCGGGTCATCGGCGTCGACCTCGTCGACGACCGGCTCGCACGGGCGAAGGCCGACGGCATCGAGGTCGTCGACTCGCGGGAGGTCGACGACGTCTCCGTCGCGCTGATCGAGATGACCGCCGGGCGCGGCCCGGACGCGGTGATCGACGGCGTCGGCATGGAGGCCGCGCACTCGCCGCTGGAGAAGGCCGCGCACACGATGGTCGGCATGCTGCCGGACAAGCTCGCCGAGCCGATGATGGACAAGATGGGCATCGACCGCCTCGCCGCGCTGCACACCGCGGTCAAGTCCGTCCGGCGCGGCGGCACCGTCTCGCTCTCCGGCGTCTACGGCGGCGAGACCGACCCGATGCCGCTGATGGAGATGTTCGACCGGGGCATCCAGCTCCGGATGGGCCAGTGCCACGTCAAGCGCTGGATCGACGACATCCTCCCCGTCGTCGAGGCCGACGGCGACCCGCTCGGGCTGGAGGACTTCGCCACCCACCGCGTCCCGCTCGAGGACGCCCCCGCCGCGTACGAGATGTTCCAGAAGAAGACCGACAACTGTTTCAAGGTCGTCCTCAAGCCCTGACACGCGGTCGGTCGGTCCGCTGGTCGGTCGGCCCGCCGCCGTTCCCGCTCCCGCTGTCAAAAAAGGGGTGACACCCCTTACTCGTAAGTAAGGGGTGTCACCCTTTTCTGACGCCGCAACGTAGGGGTTTCACCCCTTCGGAAACGGGTGGGGCTAGAGGGATTCCGGGGCGAGCGGGTGGACGGCGGGGCCCTCGAGGACGTTGCCGTCGACGTCGAAGCGGGAGCCGTGGCACGGGCAGTCCCAGCTGGTCTCGGCGGCGTTGAAGCGGACCAGGCACCCGAGGTGGGTGCACCGCAGCGAGACGCAGTGGGCGGCGCCGGCCTCGTCGCGGTAGACCCCGACCTGCTTGTGGCCGGAGCGGACGACGGCGGCGGTGCCGGGCTCGACGGCGTCGGGGGAGGAGGCCTCACCCGGGCGGAGCCGGTCGCCGACGATGTCCGCGCCGACCTTCGCCTGCAGTCGGGCCAGGCTGTGGACCGACTTCACGTTGAAGCGGGTCGGCCGGAACGTTTCTCCATAAGGACTCTGACGCCCCATCACCAGATCGGTGAGGATGCCGGCCGCGACGGTGCCGTTGCTCAGCCCCCACTTGCCGTACGCGGTCGCGACCCAGAGCGAGTTCGAGCCGGGGACGTACGGCCCGATCATCGGGAGGTGGTCGGCGGCGACCGGGTCCTGGGCTGACCAGCGGTACGGGACCTCGCGGACGTCGGTCCAGGCCCGGAGGTCGTCCTCGAGGGCCTCGAAGCGGTCGGGCCCGACCCCGCGGTCACCGGCCGCGTGGCCCTCGCCGCCGAGGACGGCGATCCCGTCGAGCAGCGCCCAGGACCGGGTCGGCGACCCGGCGGTGATGGCGAGGGTCTGCCCGGCTTCCCCGGCGAGCGGACCGGCGACGCAGTAGGAGCGCTTGGCCTCCATCCGCGCGAAGTACAGGCCGCGGTCGAACATCGGGTAGTGCGCGGCGACCACGACGTGGCGCGCGGTGATCTCGGCGTGCTCGGTGCGCGCCCGGTACGGGTCGCCGCCGCGCAGGCCGGTGACGCGGCTGTCCTCGAACAGGCGCGCCCCGGCGTCCTGGGCCGCGCGCAGCAGACCGCGGACGTAGCGGACCGGGTGCAGCGTCAGCTGGTCCTCGAGCACCACGGCGCCGTAGCAGGGCAGGGGAGCGTCCACCGAGTCCGCGCGGGTGACGCGCAGCCCCGCGGCCCGGGCAGCCTTGAGCTCCTGCTCGATCGAGGAGACGTCGTCGACGGAGCCGGCCACGGTCGCGGCGGTCCGGCGGGACAGCCCGGCGTCGGGGGCGAACTGCTCGGCGAGCTCGGCCACGGTCGCCACGCCGGCGAGGTTCGCGGCCGCGTACGCAGCGGCGGTGTCGGCCCCGTGACGGCGCGTCAGGGTCGTGTAGATCGTGCCCTGCAGTGCGGAGACCTTCGCGGTGTTCAGCCCCGAGGTGCCGCTGACCGCGGTCGCCGCCTCGCAGATCACGACGTCGAGCCCGGCGCGGGCGAGCAGCAGCGCGGTGGTGACGCCGGTGATCCCGGCGCCGATCACGAGCACGTCGCACGTGAGCGCGCCGGAGGCCGGGGGCGCGGTCCGGGTGGTGTCGGCGAGCCACGGGGAGCCGGTGGCGGAGACGGTGGTCATGGCGATCCTGTCGGTACGTCGGCCGTCGGTACGAGCCGGGCGAAGGTGCGGGCGTTGCGGACGGCGGCGCCGCCCGGGTCGTTGTTGAAGTACACGTAGACGTCCTCGTCCACGGTGTAGGTCTCGCGGACGCGGTCGGCCCAGGAGTGCAGCGAGTGCCGGCCGTAGTTCGGCCAGGGCTTGGCTCGGCCCTCGTGGAGGCGGACGTAGCCCCAGCCCGTGGTGCGCCACAGCGGGTTGATCGGCTTCGAGTTCCGGTCGGCCCACACCAGGCACGCCTTACGCTCCGTCAGGAGATCGCGCAGTTCGGGAGTCCACCACGTCTCGTGCCGTGGCTCGACCGCGACCCGGACCTCGGTGGGGAACAGGCGCAGGCAGGCGTCGAGCTTGTCGAGGTCGGCCTTGAGGTTCGGCGGCAGCTGGAGCAGGACCGGGCCGAGGCGGTCGCCGAGGCCAGTGAGGCGGTCCATCATCCGCGCGACCGGTTCCTCCGGCTCCTTCAGCCGCTTGATGTGGGTGAGGAACCGCGAAGCCTTCACGGCCATGACGAAGCCCGGTGGCGTCGCTTCACGCCACCGGGCGAACGTCTCGGTCTCGGGCAGGCGGTAGAACGCGTTGTTGTTCTCCACCGTGCCGAACTGGCGGGAGTACTCCGCGAGCCAGCGCGGCGTCGGGCAGCGCGGCGGGTAGAGCACGCCGCGCCAGTCCTTGTACTGCCAGCCCGAGGTGCCGACGAGAACGGGCATGCGGTCTAGGGCGCGGACAGGGCGTCGAGCAGGTCTCCGACCGGCTGGTCGGGCATCGCGCGGGCGACGTCGGCCTGCGCGACGATGCCGACGAGCTTGTGTCCGTCGATGACCGGCAGCCGCCGTACCTGGTGCTGGCCCATCGTCTTCATGAGTTCCTCGATGCCGTCGTCGGCACCAATCGTCACGGCCTCGCCCTGCTGGAGGTCACCGGCCTTGACGCTGTTCGGGTCCTTGCCCTGGGCGATCACCTTCACGGTGATGTCCCGGTCGGTGATCATGCCCTTGAGACGGTCGTCCTCGCCGCAGATGGGCAGGGCGCCGACGTCGAGTTCAGCCATCTTGCGGGCCGCCTCGGCGACGGTCTGGTCCGCGCGGATGCACTCGGCATTCGGCGTCATGATCTCGCGTGCCTTGGTCATGCGGTCCTCCCTCGTGCGCTGGATGAAGATCGGCCTGATCTCGGACTACCCGGCACCGGGGCCGGAAACGGGCGACGACTGAATCCGTCCGGACCCGGGCAGCTGACGTCGGGAACGACGACGCCGAGGAGACGAGGTGGCCGACATGGCCGACACCGACACCCAGCAGGTCCGCCGGGAGTTCCAGGACGCGGTGAACATGACCCGCCGCGAGCTGGAGAAGTGGCTGCAGACCGACGAGTCGCGGTCGGTGGGCCAGGCGGGGGAGAGCACGAAGTCCGGGACGGGCGGCGGGGAGTCGACCGGGCACCGGTCCGGCCGGCGGATCGTCGACATCCTGGAGAAGAAGGTCGACGACCTGACCGATGCCGACTACGAGCACATGAACAAGGTCGTGGGCTACGTCCATCGGCACGGGAAGCAGCGGCCGTCCGGTGACATCACCGCCTCGCGGTGGCGGTACTCGCTGATGAACTGGGGCCACGACCCCTGCAAGTGACGACCCGGCGACGCGCGGCACGTTCGAGCGGCAGCGGGCGGGGCAGACCTCCGGGGACGAGGACACCATCGAGGAGGTGCGCCATGCCCGCGGGTTCGAGCCCGAAGCGTGAGCGGCAGTACGAGCACATCAAGGCCGGTCTGAAGAAGCGCGGCAAGTCGACCGACGTGGCCGAGGAGATCGCGGCGCGGACGGTCAACAAGGAGCGCGCCCGTTCCGGCGAGTCGAAACAGTCGAGCCGCAGCTCGACCAAGGACATGTCGTCGAGCCGCCGCGGCGGCCTCCGGTCGCACAGCGGCTCGGGCGGCCGGACCAAGGAGCAGCTCTACAACGAGGCCAAGCACAAGAACATCAAGGGCCGCTCGAAGATGAACAAGGCCCAGCTCGAGCGCGCGGTCGGTCGCTGACGTGCGCGTTGCGATCACCGGCGCGTCCGGGAATCTCGGGACGGCCCTGATCCGCGCGCTGCGCGGCACCGACCCCGGCATCGACATCGTCGGCATCTGCCGTCGCCCGCCGGCCGAGGGGCCGGCGGGGGAGTCGCTCGGCGCCGTCGACTGGCGTGCGATCGACCTGTCGGTGCCGGAGTGCGAACCGCTGCTCGCGGACGCCTTCACCGGCGTCGACGCGGTCGTCCATCTCGCGTGGGCGATCCAGCCCGTCCGTGAGGAGGAGCGCCTGCACGGCGTCAACGTCGGCGGGACAGCGCGGATGCTGCGCGCCGCGGCGGCGGCGAAGGTGCCGCACGTGGTGCACGGCTCCTCGCTCGCGGTGTACGCGCCGAACGAGACGAGTCCGGTCGACGAGACCTGGCCGACCACCGGCGTCGAGACGTCCTCGTACAGCCGGCAGAAGGTCGAGGCCGAACGGCTGGTGGGCCAGGCCGAGCTGGCGAACCCGGACATGACGTTCGCGTACGTGCGGCCGACGCTGGTCGTCCAACGGAACGCGGCCGCCGAGATCGCGTCGCTGTTCGTGGGCTCCCGGCTGCCGATGAAGGCGCTGGCCGCGCTGCGGGGGCGGCTGCCGCTGCTGCCGCTGCCCGCGGGTCTGCAGATGCAGCTGGTTCACGCCGACGACGTCGCGGACGCGATCGTCCGGATCCTGGAGCGCAAGGCCGCCGGCCCGTTCAACCTCGCCGCCGAGGTGCTCGGCCCGCAGGACCTCGGAGAGGTCATGGGCGGGGCGCGCCCGATCGGGGTCCCGCGTCAGCTGACGCGCGCCGCGGTGGGCGTCGCGTACAAGGCCCGGGCGATCCCGACCTCGCCCGGTTGGCTGGACATGCTGGTCACCGGCGCGTCGCTGGACTCCACCCGCGCCCGCGCCGAGCTCGGCTGGGAGCCGCGGCACTCCTCCGCCCACGCGGCGGCCGAGCTGCTCGACGGCTTCGCCGACGGTGCCCAGGGCCCGACACCGGCGCTCCAACTGGTTTGATCTGAGGCGTGCGCATTGCCTCCCCGCCGGCCGGCGACGTGCTCGTCGCGGCCGCCCAGACCGACGACCTGACGACCTGGGCCCGCGGCGACGGCCTGGAGATCGTGCTGGTCGTCCTGGGCGCGATCCTGGCCTGCCGGGCCGTCGCGGCGGTCGGGCACTACGCGACCCGGCACATCGACGCGGGCACCGCCGAGCTCGACGACGTCGTCCGCACCGAGCGCGGCAAGCACCGGCACGCGCTGGTCCAGGTGCTGATCTGGCTCGCCAACGTCATCGTCGTCTGCATCGCGATCGTGCGGTGCCTGACGCTGCTCGGGTTCTCCCTGACCGGGTTCGTCGCGCCGGCGGCGGTCCTCGGCGTCGCGCTCGGCTTCGGCGCGCAACGCATCGTGCAGGACCTGCTGGCCGGGTTCTTCATCATCGCCGAGCGACAGTACGGGTTCGGTGACCTGGTCCGGATCTCGACGCTCGGCTCGGAGACCGGTGTCACCGGCACGATCGAGGAGGTCTCGCTCCGCATCACCAAGATGCGGACGTTCACCGGCGAGCTCGTCATCGTGCCGAACGGCCAGCTCGTGCAGGTCACGAACCTCTCCCGCGACTGGGCGCGGGCCATCGTCGACATCCCGCTGTGGCCGAACTCGGACCTCGTGGAGGCGCAGCGGATCCTGCGTGAGGTCGGCGCGGACGTCTACCGCGACCCGAAGCTGCGCCCGCTGCTGCTCGACGAGCCGACCGTGATGGGCGTGGAGACGATCAGCACGAGCTTCGTGAAGGTCCGCATGGTGGCGCGCACGCTGCCGGACCGGCAGTACGAGGTCGGCCGCGCCCTGCGCGCGCGGGTGATCACCGCCTTCCGGGAGCAGGGCATCTCGCTGCCGACCGGCACGGTCATCGCCAACGCCCCGGGGACGCCGTGAACCTGCCCCGCACGCTGTTCGGTGGCCGCGTCCGCACCTCGACGGTGGGGCTGATGGCGGCCTTCCTCGCCGTCCTGACGCTGTGGATCCTGATCCGCCCCGAGCCCCTCGGCTACACCGAGGAGGTTGTGACGGTCCGCAAGACCCGCGCCACCCCGACCCCGCGGCCCGAGCCGACGGTCACTCCAGCCCCGGCCGCGACCCCGCGCCCGACCCCGACGCCCTCGCGGACCCCGCGCCCCTCCGGTGCGCCGCAGGCCACGCCGACGCCCGCGCCCACCCCGGCCGGGGGTGTCGCGGACCTCTTCGGCACCCCCGACCCGACCCCGGAGCCCACCCCGACCCCGGCCCCGCGCGGCCTGTTCTGAAACGAGGGCGGGCGGGTCAGCCCACGCGGCGATGGATGAGCGGGCGGACCGCGGCTATCCGGTCGTAGTCGCGGTCCACGTGGAGGACGCCGAGTCCGAGGTGCAGCGCGGTCTCGGCAATCAGCAGGTCCGGGATCGGAAGCCGATGCCACATCCCGTGATGACGCGCGAGGTCGTGCTGAAGCACGAGGGCGCGGTCGAGCAGGTCCACGGGAGGTTCGGCGCGCAGGTAGACGTCGCGAATCTGTCGAGCCCGCAGGTCGTAGTCTCCGGCCGACTTCGTCGAGTACAGCTGTTCGAGCTCGCCGACTGGGCAGAGGTAGAGGGAGCCGGCGAGCGGCGCCAGCTGATCCCGAACATCCGGCAGGTGTGCACGCGCAGCCGCGCTCTTGTCCAAGATCCAGCCCGCGACCGCCCGCGGTCGCTTCACCGCCACATGGCGTCCGACGACAGGACGTCCACGTCGACGTGGGTGGTCATCGTTTCCAGGTCAGCCAGCTGCCGTTCCGTGCGCTCTGCACGTGCGGCTTCGCCGCTCTCCACGACGCGGCGCAGGGCTTCCTCCACGGTCGCGCGGGTCGTGGTCAGGCCGAGTGCGCGCTTCGCCCGCGCGACCAGGTCCTCGTCGAGTTCAATCGTCGTCCGGCGCATGCATACATATTACTCGTTTATGCATATGCATGTATGGCCTGTGGACGATCTCAGCCCGCCATCGTCAGGCCGCCGCTGACGGAGAGGACCTGGCCGGTGATGTAGTCCGAGCGGTCGGAGCAGAAGAACAGGACCGCGTCGGCGATGTCCTTCGGCTCGGCGAGGCGGCGGAACGGGATCGCCTTGACCAGGGCGGTCCGGATGTTCTCCGGGACCGCGGCGAACAGGGGCGTGTCGGTCGGCCCGGGGCAGACGCAGTTGACGTTGATCCGGTGCCGGGCCATCTCGCGGGCGAGGGACTTGGTGAACGCGATGACCGCGCCCTTGGTCCCGGAGTACACGGTCTCGCCCATCGAGCCGACGCGGCCGGCGTCGGAGGAGATGTTGACGATCTTCGCGCGCCGGTCGGCGGCGAGGATCGGCTCCAGGAAGGCGTGGCACATCCGGACCGGGCCGAGGTAGTTCACCGCGGTGAGGGACTGCCAGAGCTCGTCGTCGTTCGACATGAACGGCTCGATGCGGTCGAACCCGGCCGCGTTGACGAGGACGTCGGGCAGGCCGTACCGGTCGACGACCTCGTCCCGGACGCGCAGGATCGCGGCCGGGTCGGCGAGGTCGACGACGAAGGCGTCGCCCCCGTGCGGCAACGTCTCGGCGGTGGCGCGGGCGCCGGCCTCGTCGCGGTCGAGAACGGCCACCTTCGCGCCCGCCGCGCCGAGGGCCTGCGCGATCGCCCGGCCGATGCCGGAGGCGCCGCCGGTGACGACGGCGACGCGGTCGTCGAGGTTCATCAGATCCGCCGGGTGTCGGAGACGCTCGGGAAGTTCGGGGCCCGCTTCTCGCGGTGGGAGGCGACGCCCTCGAGCACGTCCGGGCCGGTGAAGTTCATGAACTCCAGGCCGAGGGAGGCGTCGAAGATCGGGCCGGCCTGCCGGTACCAGTGGTTGAGCGCGTGCTTGGTGAACCGCAGCGCCGGCTGGGCCATCGCGGCGAGCTCGGTCGCGACCTCGAGGGCCTTGTCGTGGACGTTCTCGTCGTCGTCGACGCAGAGGGAGACCAGGCCGATCCGCTCGGCCTCCTCGCCGGTGAGCGGCTTGCAGGTCAGCAGGTAGTACTTGGCCTTCGCCATGCCGCACAGCAGCGGCCAGCAGATCGCGGCGTGGTCGCCGGCCGCGACGCCGAGGCGGGTGTGGCCGTCGATGATCTTCGCCGAGCGGTTGACGATCGAGATGTCCGCGAGCACACCCGCGACCAGCCCGGCGCCGACGGCCGGCCCGTGCATCGCCGACACGATCGGCTTCGAGCAGTTGATGACGTTCATGACGAGGTCGCGGGCCTCGCGCATGACCTGGATGCGGGTGCCGTAGTCGGCGATCATGGAGTCGATCAGGTCGAAGCTGCCGCCGGCGGAGAAGCCCTTCCCGGCGCCCTGCAGGATCGCGACGCGGGTCTCGGGGTCGCGGTCGACGTCGACCCAGACGTCCCCGAGTTCGCGGTGCCCGTCCGGGCTGACGGCGTTGAGGCCGGGGCCCTCGAGCGTGATGCGCAGGATGCCGTCGCCGGGACGGTCGAACTTCAGCGACGGGTAGGCGGCGGCGTAGTCGAACGGCACGGGCTCTCCTGGGGTGTCAGTCAGGTGATGGGACGTCAGTTCATGTGGTCGCGGACCGCGCGGGCGATCTCGCCCCAGCGGCCGAGGTTCTCCGGGTGGGTGGCGAGGTCGTCGACGGTCAGGTAGGAGATGACGCGTTCGGCGAGGTCGCCGTAGCGGGAGATCAGGGTGTCGGCGATGGAGTCCCACGGCCCGACGACGGCGTAGTGCTCCAGCATCTCGTCGGTGATGCAGGCCCGCAGCGCCTCCATGTCGTTGTTGCGCAGGGCGAGGCGGGCCTTCTCCGTCGTGCCCTCGTAGCCGAGGTCGTCGAACTGGAAGTGATAGTTCGGCGTGGAGCCGTAGAAGCCGATCTGCTGCTTGGCCTTGGCGGTCAGCGCGGCCCGCTCCTCGGGGGTGTCGCCGGGGACGATGAAGACCGGGATCAGCAGGTCCGTCGTCTTGCCCGCGCCCGCCTTCGCCTCGCCCTCGCGGACCTGCGGCAGCAGCCGATGGGAGATGTAGTGCATCGAGTGCAGCGGGTGGACGTGGATGCCGTCCGCGTGCTCGCCGGCCATCTTGCACATCCACGGCCCGACGGCGGAGACGTCGATGCGGATGTCCCCGTGCTCGTGGGCGGGTGGCGCCCAGGCCGGGGGCAGGAGCGTCAGGTCGTGGTACTCGCTGTGGTGGTCGAGCTTCGTCTCGCCCCGGAACGCGGCGAGGATGTCGCGCACCGCGAGGACGTAGCTGCGCAGCCGCGGACCCGGCGGGTCGTAGTCGACGCCGTAGCGGCGCTCGATGTGGGCCTTGATCTGGCTCCCGAGGCCGAGGCGGAACCGGCCGCCGGTGTTGCCGGCGAGCTCCCACGCGATCCCGGCGAGCACCATCGGGCTCGAGGGGAACGCGACCGCGATGCCGGTGGTGAAGTTCAGCTGCGGCGCGGCGGTCGCGGCGGCGGCGATCGACATCCACGGCGTCTGCGTCGTGTCGGTGAAGGTCATGCCGGTGAAGCCGGCGCTCTCGAGGTCCCGGGCGAGTTGCGCGACCTCGTTCCACGGGGTCGGCCCGACCATCACGTCGATCTGCACACGGACTCCTTCGCTGGGGACGGGGCCAGTCAACCAAGTCGGGCGGCCCGCGGCGTGGTGGGATGCCTGCGTGGCGTCCCTCGAAGACCTGATCCGCCCGGAGCGGTACCCGCGCTCGCTCAACTACGACCCGGCGTGGGTGGTCTCCCTCGACATGGGGCCGCACCCGCTCTGGCTCCTGGAGAACCTCGACCTCGACCTGACCCCCGGCGCCCGGGTCCTCGACCTCGGCGCGGGCCGGGGCGCGACGTCGGTGTTCCTCGCCAAGGAGTACGACGTCGAGGTCGTCGCCGCCGACTGGTGGACCCCGGCCGAGGAGGTCCAGAAGGTCCTCGACGCCGCCGGGGTGGGGTCCTCGGTCACGGCGGTGCGTGCCGAGGCGCACGACCTGCCGTTCGAGCCCGAGTCGTTCGACGCGATCGTCAGCGTCGACGCCTTCGAGTACTTCGGCACCGACGACCACTACCTCGGGTACCTGACGCGGTTCCTCCGACCGGGCGGGACGCTCGCGGTCGCGACCCCGGGGATGACGAAGGAGATCCGCACCCTCGGGGCGATCCCGCACTACATCGCCGAGTGCGTCGGCTGGGAGGCCCTCGCCTGGCACACCCCGGGCTGGTGGAAGCAGAGCTGGGAGCTCACCGGTCTCGTCGAGGACGTCAAGGCCCGCCTCCAGCCCGACGGCTGGGCCGACTGGTGGCTCTGGCACGACGTCACCTGCTCGCTCCGGGGCGAGGACCCCCACGCCGGCTCCGTCGGCCGCATGCTCGCCGCCGACGGCGGCCAGATGCTCTCCTTCACCCTCCTGACGGCGCGTAAGAAGGCCTGACCG
Organism: Sporichthya brevicatena; assembly: GCF_039525035.1. Classification (NCBI taxonomy): domain Bacteria; kingdom Bacillati; phylum Actinomycetota; class Actinomycetes; order Sporichthyales; family Sporichthyaceae; genus Sporichthya; species Sporichthya brevicatena. The sequence goes on along the minus strand of NZ_BAAAHE010000048.1, from coordinate 11,794 downwards.
CTCAGCGGATTCGCCTCTCGTGCTGTGACCTGGTGCACGCGCGAAGGGGCGTCGTGAGCAGCGAACCATCCGATCGGCCGGGGTCGACCTGCCCGAAGGGCCGAAACGTGGCGAAGCGGGCGCTCGTCCAATCAAGGTCCGAGGACCAGCCTCGGCCTCTTGGTGTGGGAGAAATTGTGGACGACGTGACGGGCAACTCGATCGACGAGATCGCCGGTTCGGCTGAGTCGGTTAAGCCCTTCGACTCGCGCATGAAGTTCATCGTGGGGGGCGCGGCCGCCGTCACCGTTCTGGCCGGTGTCGCCACGGCTGTTGCGCTCACGGGCGGCGGCGCCGACACGTCAACTCCCGAGGGAGCGCTCCGTGCAGCGTCGTCCGAGTACAACAACGCGATGATCGGAAAGGCACCGGCGAAGAACCTCCTGAAGTTCCTCGCACCGCAGTGCACTGAGGACGACAAGAAGGCGCTGCTCGCCGCGCCGGCCATGGCCAAGCTCTTCGCTCCGGGTGTCACGGGCTTCAAGATCACCAAGATCACGATCGCAGGCGACACGGGCCGGGTCTTCGCGGAGGCGACCGGGCCGGGGGCCGAGATGCTCAATAACCTGGCGGACACCGGCGAAGAAGACACCGGCGACGAGTGGCGCCTGATCGACGGTAAGTGGTACCCCGCCGAGTGCTGAGGTCCTTCAGCTGACACAAGGTCAGGCTTTCCGGCTCGGGTCCCCGGCGGGGAGCCAGGCGGCGGGGGAGTCGAGGCCGAGGGCGGTGGGTTCGACGGCGAGGGCGTCGACGGTCGCGAGGACGGCGGGTCGGGTCTCGTCGGCCCGCCAGACCAGCGACCACGTGTAGAACGGCGTCGGGTCGACGACCGCCCGGGCGGCGAGGTCGGCCGGGAGCGGGACGCCCTCGCCCTTCGGGGAGTTCAGGACCGGCCGGCCGAGGCGGCGGACGTGCGCGAAGTACGCCGGGCCGGTGATGCCGCCGTCCTCGATGCGGACGACCTTCGCCCCGGTGTCGGCGCCGAACTCCTCGACGAAGACGTTCCAGGACTCCCAGTTGGCGGTGTCGGCGTCGACGAGGACGACGGTGTCCGCGGCCCGGACCGCGCCGGCCTCCGGCGCCGGGCCGATCGCGTGCAGCCGGTGCGCGCCGACCAGACGGGAGGCGAGGCCGAGCTCGGCGAGGTCGCTCGTCCGGATCCAGCAGACCGCGAGGTCGAGGCTGTGCTCGGCCACCCGGCGCGCCTGGGTGTGCGAGGGCAGGACCCAGGTGTCGACGTGGACGTCCGCCAGCCCGAACACCCGCGCGGTCAGGTCGGCGGGGAGCCAGTGGACGTACCCGAGCCGGACGGGCGCGCTCGCGGCCAGGCCCGCGGCCGAGCGGCGCAGGTCCTCGGCCTGGGCCAGCAGCGCCCGGGCCTTGGGCAGCAGCGCGGCGCCGCTGGGGGTGAGGGCGACCGAGCGGCGGTCGCGGTCGAAGAGGCGGACGCCGAGGTCGCGCTCGAGGGCCTTGATCTGCTGGGACAGGGACGGGCCGGCGATCAGCAGCCGCGCGGCCGCCCGGCCGAAGTTCAGCTCCTCGGCGACGGCCACGAAGTAGCGCAGCTGACGGAGCTCCATCCGGGCAGGCTAACTCCCTGAGAGGCTGTGCCTACCAGTCAGGAGCAGACGTGTCGTGGCCACCGGGGGCGACCGGCCCCACCATCGGGAGCGTGGCGTTGACCGTCGAGCGCGAGCAGTTCGCGACCGCGATCGCTGTGCGGCCCTGGCTCCTCGTCGCGCAGGGGGCCGCCGCGATGGCGGCCGCGATGGGGATCGGGCGGTTCGTCTACACGCCGATCCTGCCGTTGATGAACGCCCAGGCCGGCCTCTCGCCGACCGACGGCGCGCACCTCGCGACCGCGAACTACGCCGGGTACTTCGCCGGGGCGCTCGCGACCATGGTGGTCCCCGGCCTGGCCCGGTCGCGGTGGGCGTACCGGGTGGCGCTGGTCGCGCTCGTCGCGTCGCTGGCGCTGATGCCGGCGTGGCCCGAGGTCGGGCCGTGGCTGGTGCTCCGGTTCGTCGCCGGGGCGTGCAGCGCGGTCATCTTCATCGTCTGCGCGGGCGCGGTGCTGCACACCCTGCGCGAGCACGCGCACCACTGGGTGGGGTGGGTGTTCAGCGGCGTCGGGACGGGCATTGCCCTGTCCGGAGCGCTCGTCCTGGCCCTGCGGTCGCGCGGGACGTGGGAGCAGGCCTGGTGGTGGGCGGCGGTGGCCGCGGCGGTGTGCGCGGTGACCGCGTGGGCTCTGCCAGTGCCGAAAGGCAACGGAGCTGACGGTGGGTCAGCGCGTCCGGCGGCGCCGCGGCGCTGGTTCGTCGCGCTGGCGTCGGGTTACGCGCTCGAGGGCGTCGGGTACATCATCGCCGGGACGTTCCTGGTGGCCGCGATCGAGCAGAACACCCCGGGCTCGGTCGGGACGTGGGCATGGGTGCTGGTCGGCCTGGCCGCCGCCCCGTCGGCGGCGCTGTGGGCGTGGCTGGCGCGGTTCACGCCGCGGTCGACGCTGTTCGTGGCGGCGCTCGCCGTGCAGGCGATCGGCGTCGCGCAGCCGCCGATCTTCGGGGGAGCGGTCGCCGCGCTCGTGGCCGCGGTGCTGTTCGGCGCGACGTTCCTCGGCATCGCGATGATGGCCCTCGCCATCGGCAACCAGATGCGGATCCCCGGCGCGGTCGCCATCCTCACCACGGGCTACAGCATCGGGCAGATGCTCGGCCCGCTCGTCGTCACGCCGATGCTCGACTCCGGCTACCGCTCGGCGCTGTTCGTCAGCGTCGGGATCGTGGTCGCCGCCGCGGTGGCGAGCACCGGGATGCGGCGCTCGGGTGTCTGACCCGGCGCCTAGGTTGGGCGCATGTACCTGGAGAACCTGGTCATCGACGCCCAGGAGCCGCAGCGGCTGGGCGCGTTCTGGGAGGCGGCGCTCGGCTGCGAGCGGCTGACCGACGAGCCCGGCCTCTTCGAGACGCGGTTGAGCGTCGAGGGTGGGCCGGCGCTCGATTTGTGCTTCCAGCAGGTCGCGGAGCCGCCGTTCCCTTCGCCCCGCGTGCACGTGGACCTGCGCGGCGGGACGGCGCAGGAGGCCGAGGTGGCGCGGGTCGTGGACCTCGGCGCGCGGCCGCTGGACATCGGCCAGCGGGACGTCCCGTGGGTCGTGCTCGCGGACCCGGAGGGCAACGCGTTCTGCGTCCTGGAGGACCGGGCGGTGTACGCCGACACGGGGCCGCTGGCGGCGGTGGTGCTGCGGTCCGCGGACCCGGCGCGCGACGGGGCGTTCTGGGCCTGGCTGAGCGGCTGGGAACTCGTCGAGGACGGCGAGTTCGCGTCGGTGCGGCACCCGTCCGGGCTCGGGCCGTGGCTGGAGTGGATCCCGGAGCTTGCGCCGAAGGACGAGCGGAAGAACCGCTGGCACCTCGACCTGCGGCTCGAGGCCGGGGACGACGCCGACGCGGTCGCGGCCGGCATCACCGAACGCGGCGGGCGGGAGGTCTTCCACCCCGAGTGGGGCGACCTGCCCTGGCGGTACTACCTCGACCCGTCGGGCAACGAGTTCTGCGTGCTGGCGGCGCGGAAGGCCTAGCGGAACTCGGTGGACACCGGCACGAGCCGGATCAGGCAGCCCATCGTGTACTCGCCGACCTGCGCGACGACGTGGAGCCGGTCGCCGTTGCCGATCGAGTCCGGGACCTTCTCGCCGACGAGGTTGAGATCGGCGAGCGTGACGTCGTGGAACTGGAACGACGGCCCGACCTCGGTCAGGGGGCCCTGGTCGCCGGGGACGACGAGGATGTCGTAGAACCCCTGCCCGTCGTCGGGGTCGGTCCGCTCGACGATCGAGAGCCCGCCCGCCATCGCCGCGACCGACCCGTCGAACTCGATCGTCCGGCCCGCGTAGGCCGTCGCGAACGCCCCGACCTCGTCGTTGCACGAGTCCGTCGCCTGCAGGACCGATGCGAACGTCGGGTCGTTCTGGACCGTGACCGCGGGGCTGTCCGTGGCGGTCGCGGTCGGGCTCGCGCTCGTCGCCGCGGATGTCGGCGCCGGCGTCGGGGTGCTCGGCTCCTCGTCGTCCGCGCAGGCGGTCAGCCCTCCGACCAGCGTGGCAACGGCTACGGCCCGGACCCAGGTGCGCTTCACCCGCCCACCCTGACAGGGCGGTCGGCCCGTCCGGCGGCATGACTTCCCGTGTCGGCGACCGGTTCGGTCACACCGGGGTGGCCGCTATCGCCGCCCCGGCGCGATCCCCGCGACCTGGTGCGCCGTGCACGCGAGGACGAGCGCGGCGATCCACCCGATGACCGTCCAGCCCAGGAGCAGGTTGAGCCAGAAGATCGCCCAGGCGTTCGACTTCCCCCGCAGCGAGGCCACCATCCACGGCAGGAAGTAGCCCAGGGTGCAGATCGTCAGGATCACGCTGATGGTGACGCTGATCGGCCGCGACCGGCGATCGGTGATCACGCGAACCATGGCTGACCTCCGTCGTCGTCGGCTTCCCCAATGTAGCTCGGGAGAGGTGTCACAGACCCGCTCCGGTCGGTGTCTGAATGCCGACGCAACGCACCGAGGAGGAGACATGACTCCGCGCTGCGGCGATCGACTGAGGGTTCGTCAGATGACCATGATCGTCCGGGGATGTCGCGGATGTCCGAATGCTCCGCTCTCAAGGATTCGCAATGTCCGGCACGTCCGGTGATCGACTTCGGAACGATCAAGCGCATGACCGAGCAGACGACCTCCCGCAGCTCCGCTCCTTTGAACCGGGCCGCGCGTACGCCGGCCCGTCCCGTGGCCGCCGAGGCGGTCCCGGCGCAGACGCGTCCCACCTGCGCCATGCCGAACTGCATGCGGACCCCGGTCCCGAGCGCCGCGGACGGCGCCAACGGGGTGGCCCGCTACTGCGGCGACCCCGAGCACAACCCGGCCGCGGCCTGGAAGGCCCGCCAGGAGCTGAAGTCGAAGCTGACGGGTGCCCCGATCGACGAGCGTCCCGTCGACAGCGCGCGTGAGCGTGCGTCCGAGATCCGTCGTCAGGTCGTCGGGATGGTCGAGCACCTGCTCGGCCAGTTCGGCGAGCTGAACGAGGCGCTGAAGCAGACCGCCGACCCGGAGGCCGTGGCCGCGCAGATGGAGGCGGTCTCCGCCGAGGCCGCGGAGAAGGTCGCCGAGGCGAACGCCCGCGTCGCCCGCGCCGAGCGTGCGCAGCTGCAGGCCGAGAACGAGCGCGCGCAGGCCGACGCCGCCGCGGTGGAGGCCGCGGCGCAGGCTGCCGCGCTGGCCGAGAAGGTCGAGCAGGCCCAGGCCGCGGTCCGTCTGATGTCCGCCGAGCGCGACACGATGCAGAAGGAGTTCGCGGCGCAGAACGAGGCGCTCGTCGCGGCGCTGAAGTCGGTGGAGGAGCTCACCGGCCGGCTCGACGCGACCGAGAAGGCCCTCGCCGCCGAGCAGTCGGCGCGCAAGGCGTCCGAGACCGCGCGTCTCGCCGAGGTCGAGCGTCGCGTGAAGGCGACCGAGGCTGCCGCCGCCGACAAGGCCCGTGCCGACGAGGCGACCGCTGCTCTGACGGAGTCTCAGGCCGAGGCGCGTCGCTCGGCGGCGTCGCTGGCGTCGACCCGTCACCGCGTCGAGGCGCTGACGGCGCAGCTCGCCGCGCAGAAGTCCGAGGCCGAGCGTTCGACCGCGGCCGCCGAGGCCGAGGCCGAGCGTCTGCTGGCCCAGATCTCCGAGCTCAAGGCCGCGGTGGCCGCGAGCGAGCAGGCCAAGTCGGTCGCCGAGACCCGCGCCGAGGAGGTGCGCACCGAGGCGGCTCGCACCGTCGAGAAGGCGCGCACCGAGGCCGCCGCGGCGATCGACGCGGTCCGCAAGGAGGCCGCCGCGAAGATGGAGGGCGCCCGCATGGAGACGGCCCGCCTGATCGAGGCGGCCCGCGCCGACGCGGCGTCGAAGGTCGACGCGGCCCGGGCGCAAACCCTCGCCGCGGCGACGGCCCACGCCCAGGAGTCCGCGGCCGCCGAGGCCGCCCTGAACGCGGAGATCGCCCGCCGCGAGGCTGCGGAGAAGGCGATCGCCGAGTTCAAGCAGCGCGCGCTGGAGGCCGAGGCCGCCGCGGCCGAGGCCGGCGCCGCCGCCCGTGAGTCCGCCGCGACCGCGGCCGCGATCCGCGAGCGCATCGAGCTCCTCACCGCCGAGCGCGACACCGCCGACCAGGCCAAGGCCGCGGTCGACGGTGAGAAGGACGCCCTCGCCGCGAAGCTGGAGGAGATGGCCGCGAAGCTCGCTCTCGCCGAGCGCGCCCGCGGCGCCGCCGAGGCCCGCGCCAAGGGCCTGGAGTCGGAACTGGTCAAGTCCGCGGACCGCGTCACCGCCGCGGAGGCTCAGATCGAGCGGATGCGGGAGCAGGTCGTCGAGCTCCGGTCCCAGTTCGCGGTCACCACCGCCGTCCTCGGCGGAGCCCAGTACACCGCCGCGGACAAGTAGACCCTGGCCGGCCGCCCGGGCCCCCCTCCGGGCGGCCGGCCAGAACCTGAGCCATCCCGGTCGGCCGGCGGCCCCCCTCCCTGGGTCGCCGGCTGACGCGCGTCCGGGCCCGGGCGCCTCGTCGTCGTCGCCGCCGCCCCGCCTGCCGCTTCACCAGCCACCCCGCCGGCTTCACTGGCTGAGCCTGCTCTTCACGCGCTGGGCGGGGCGGGTGAAGGTGGTCCCGGCTGGTGAAGCTGGCGGGACGGGTGGGGGAGCCTCGTCCCAGGCCCGCTCGGCCGGTTGGCGAGCACGTCGGCGCGCCTCGCGCCTGGCGCCGCTCCCCGTCTTCACTGGCCGAGGCCATCTTCACCGGCCCTGCCTGGCTGGTGAAGCGAGGTCCTGGCTGGTGAAGTGCGCGGGGCGGCTGGTGAAGTGCGCGGGGCGGCTGGTGAAGTGGGGCGGGCGAGGGCTGGGGTCAGCCCTTCGCGCCGGGGTCGTCGGCGAGGATCAGGTAGAGGTCGCGGCGGGCCTTCTCGAGGACCTCGCGGGCGGCGGCGATCTGGGTCGGGGTGCCGGTGCGGCCGAGGGTCTTGCTGGCGACGGCGAGGCCTTCGAAGACGTCGCGGAGGCCGGTGCCCTTCTCGTCGGTCATGGCGGCGAAGGGGTCGGCGGGGGCGGTCGTCTCGTCCTCGACGTAGGTGCGGCCGGCGTCGGTGAGGACGACGAGCTTGCGGCCACCCTCGGCCTCGGTGCGGACGAGGCCCTCATCCTCGAGCTGGGCGATCGTCGGGTAGATCGCGCCGGGGGAGACGCGCCAGCTGCCGCCGGTGCGCTCGGCGATCGCATTCATCATCTGGTAGCCGTGCATCGAGTGCTCGGCGAGGAGGCGGAGCACCGCGGCGCGGACGTCGCCCCGCTGCGCGCGACCGCGGTGGCCGCGAAAGTGCGGGTGTCCGAGATCGGGTCGTCCGCCCCGGCGCCCGCGGGGTTCGCCCCGCTCGAAGTCGCCGTCGCGGCCGCGGGGGCTCATGCCGCCCCGTCCGCCGCCGCGCCGGCCGTAGCCGCGCTCGGACGGGTCTTCGGCGCGGTAGCGCCGGCCCGGGTGGCCGTAGGTACGGCCGTTGTGGAAGTCATGCATTCGATTCTCCTTGGTTCCGACCCCTCCCTGGGGTCGATGCAGTCACGATATATCGAAACGTATCGCGATGCAACGTGGTGTGGCGCACCGAACAGCGACGGCGCCGCGAGCCGAAACGCTTCCGCGGAAGCGTTCTCCGGTAGGAAGGGCGGGTGGAGCTGCTGATCGCGCGCAACCCTGACGCCGACAGCTCGCTGCCGTTCCTGATCCGCGTCCCGGCCGGTCGGGAGGATCTCGTCTTCCGGACGAAGGACACGTGGCCGCGGACGAACGCGCTGTTCTGCTATCCCGTCCCGCTCGCGGAGTGGCCGGCCGAGCCCGACCTGGTCGAGACCGTGCCGCTCACCGCCTGCACCCGCCGCGGCGCGGCGATCGACGTCGTCGCCGACCGGACGCGGGAGTCCCGCTCGCAGATCGTCTTCACCCGCGCCCGCGGTCGGGAGATGGTCTTCTGGCAGTCGCCCCGGACGCGCAAGCAGGCCCGGCCGGCCGTCAGCACCCCGACCGCGCGGGCGGCGGGGCTCGCGACGATGGAGATCGTCGTCGACGCCCACGAGCGGTACGCCTACAAGTTCGCGAACCAGCAGGTGACGACGACCAAGCGCGCCCTGCCCTGCGGCGACTACGGCGTCGAGGCCGAGGGCAAGCTGCTCGCGGTGGTGGAGCGCAAGTCCCTCGACGACCTCGTCAGCAGCGTCATGAACGGCAAGCTCCGCTTCGCACTCGGCGAGCTGGCCGCCGTTCCCCGCGCGGCGGTCGTCGTCGAGGACCGCTACTCCCGCATCTTCACCCTGGCGCACCAGCGGCCGTCCGTCGTCGCCGACGGGATCGCCGAGCTGCAGGTGCGCTATCCCGAGGTCCCGATCGTCTTCTGCGAGACCCGCAAACTCGCGGAGGAGTGGACCTACCGCTACCTCGCCGCGGCCCTGATCTGGACCGCCGAGCAGCCGGGGTGAGGGCGCCAATCGGACTGTCGGCACCGACGGCAAGGATGCGGGTATGGGGATGAACAACCGGGCCCGGCGGGCCGCGAAGGCGAAGCAGCGGGCGAAGGCGCGGGCAGCGGGCCACGGCTCGGGCGCGGCGCTCGGTGTGGGGCGCGAGCACCGCGGGCAGGAGCAGGCGGGACGGCGCGAGCCGTACGGCCGCCGCGAGGTCGCGACGGCGGTGGTGGGCTGGGTGCACCGGATCATGGACGACGCCGCGGAGGCGGACCGCGCGGCCGTCGACCTGCTCCGGTGGGACCGCGAGCTCCTGGCGATCGTGGTCGCGGACGCGCTGAGTTCGTTGGTCGAACCGATGGTCGCCGGTGGATGGACGCCCGACGACCTCGGGCAGGTGCTCCGTCGCCGCGTCGGGGGCGACGCGCCGGCGCTGTACGCCGGCCTGCTGCGCGCCCACGCGCAGGCGTTCAGCCCGTCCCGGATCGACGACCGGTGGCGGCGCGAGCTCGACGACCTGCCGCCGACCTTCGTGCCGAACCTCGCCGACCCGGCGGACCTCGCGCTGACCCTGCGTGTGGTCGCGACCCTGCGGCCCTTGCCCGCCATCGCGGTCACGGTCGCGCCGCCGGGGCAGGGCACCGCATCGCGCGCCGCCCCGGCGGGCGCCGACGCCGCGCGGCAGCTCGCGAAGGTCCGTGCCCTGCTGGCCAAGGCCGAGTCGACCCAGTACGACGCGGAGGCCGAGGCTCTGACCGCCAAGGCCCAGGAGCTGATCGCTCGGTACGCCCTCGACCGGCTGCTGACGCAGAGTCAGACCTCCGATGCTGTCCCGGGTGTGACGACCCGGCGGCTCTGGATCGACGCCCCCTACGTCGGCGCGAAGGCGATGCTCGTCGACGCTGTGGCCGGTGCGAACCGGTGCCGCACGGTGCTCAGCGAGGCGCTCGGGTTCGTCTCGCTGGTGGGCGACCCGCACGACCTCGACGCGGTCGAACTGCTCGCGACCTCGCTGCTCGTCCAGGCCGACACGGCGATGCTGCGCCACGGTCGGCAGATGGACCGGTCGGGGACGTCGCGCACGCGCGCGTTCCGCCGCGCCTTCCTCATCTCCTTCGCGCAGCGCATCGGTGAGCGCCTGCGCGCGGTGGGGGAGTCGGCGTTGGCCGAGACACCGGATCGCGACCGGCTGCTGCCCGTGCTCCGCGCGGCGAGTGAGGACGTCGAGCGCGAGTTCGCCCGCGTCTTCCCGCACATCGTCACCAGACCGACGCGCGTCAGCGACCCGGAGGGCTGGGCCGCCGGTCGCGCCGCCGCGGACCTCGCCCGCCTCGACGTCCGGGACCAGGTCGCCAACTGAGGGTCGAGAGCGACTCCGAATCGTCCTCCAAGGCCGGGCGAAGGTGCGGTCGATTCCCTGATCTTCATGGGCCGCAGGGGCCCGAGAAGGAGGGGACATGAAGATCGGTCAGTACAGCCGTTCGGTCGGGCTGGTCGCTGCCGGCCTGGTCGCGGGTGGCGTGTTGTTCTCGGCGGTCGGGGCCGTCGCGGCGGACGAGCCGGCGGGGACGCCGGCACCGAGCAGCGCGCCGTCGGAGCCGTCGGGGGACACGACCCCGAAGGCAACCCCGGGCGCCCGCAGCGGGGTCACACCCGACGGGGCGGCCCGGCAGCACCCGTGCCCGGACGACGAGAACGGCGGCCGCGGGCAGGGGATCGGAGGGGAGAGCCGTCGCGGCGTCGCGCCTGGCGAGCGGGGCGGCGCGGCGGAGCAGGGCGCGAGCCCGGCCTCGTTCGTCCTGTCCGGCTCCCTGACCTGACGGACCATCAGCTGGGCCCCGCGCGCGGCGGGCGGGGCCCAGTGCTCGACCTCACAGGCCCCAGAGAGGCGAATGTCTAGTGGACAAGTAGACATTGAGGCGGGACGGTGCCACACTCGTCGCCGTGGGGAACTTGCTGACGATGCCGGTCCAGGGTGACGGGGTCACCGTCACCATCCGCGCGCACCTCGACGGGGTGGTGACGCCCGAGGTGCTGCGCGCGGTCCTCGGGGCTGCGGAGTCGTTGCGCGAACTGGTGGGGGAGGCGCTGCCGATCGCGCGCACCGAGCTCACCGTCTCGCCGCCGTTGCCGACTGCCCCGTTGCCGGCTACTGCGGCACCGGCGCCCGCACCCGAGGCCGCCGGGCTATTCATCGACCTCGCCGGGCACATCGTCACCGTCGACGGAGTCGAGATTCCCTTGACGCACAAGGAGTTCGGGCTCCTCGCCTACCTCGCGACCTCGCCCCGCCGGGTCTACAGCCGCGGCCAGCTGCTCGCGGCGGTCTGGAACATCCCGCACTCGCACGGGATCGGGGAGCGGACCGTCGACGTCCACGTCCGTCGCCTGCGCCGCAAGCTCGGGGATGCCGGAGCGCACATCGTCACGGTCCGCGGCACCGGCTACCGGTTCGACAGCACCACCGGCCGCTACGCCGTCGCCGAGGCCGTCGCCTGACGCGCGCCCGCGCACTGTCGGTGCCCTCGTGAACCCTGGCCCTCGGGACAGGGAAGGGGGACCATGGTGGGCATGACGGATCAGCTGGGGCTCGCGGAGGGTCGCCCGTTCACCGTGGCGGACCTGGAGACGATGCCCGATGACGGCCGTCGCTACGAGCTCCTCGACGGGATGCTGCTGGTGAGCCCGGGGCCCACCTGGTCGCACCAGGAGATGGTCGCGTCGGTCTACGTCGAACTGCGCCGGGCGTGCCCGCCGGAGTTCCGGGTGCTCCTCGCGCCGTTCGGGGTGCGGACCTCGCCGCAGAACGAGGTGCAGCCGGACGTCCTCGTCGCTCGGTTCACCGAGCTGGCCGAGGACTACCTGCCGACGGCACCCGTGCTCGCCGTCGAGGTGCTCTCGCCCAGCACCGAGCTGCACGACCGCAACACCAAGATGGCGCACTACGCGCGGATCGGCGTCCCGTCCTACTGGATCCTCGATCCCCGCGAGCCGGGCGCGATCGAGGTTCACCGGCTCGCACCGGACGGCACCTACGACCTGATCGCCTCCGCGTGCGGCGAGGAGGTCGTCGGCGTCAGCGAACCGTTCCTGCTGGACCTGACGCCGGCCCGACTGCTCGACGGTCGCCGCCCGCGCTGAGGAGCCGCGGACCTAGGGCGTGTCTCCTAACCCGGTGGCCCAGATGACGATCGCCCGCAGGACCGCGCCGCCG